>JALZGN010000260.1 GCA_030861005.1 Actinomycetota bacterium | reverse complement strand
GGGCCGGCGTTGCCGGCCCCGAGCGCCAACCCCCCTGGTCGGCAACGAGCGCGAGCGTTGTTCCCCCCTCTCGCGCACGCAAACGTCCTGCCGCGAGACCTTTGCCTCGGCAACACTTCTCCCGTGGCGCGACTCGACGAGTATGGGGGGAAGCGCGATCCCTTGCGCACGCCCGAACCCTTCGGCACCACGGAGACGAGGAAGGCCGCGGCCTCGATCTTCGTCGTCCAGCGCCATGCAGCGCGGCGTCTCCACTACGACTTTCGCCTCGAGCGAGACGGCGCCCTGGCGAGCTGGGCCGTGCCGAAGGGGATCCCCCTGGAGCCGGGCGAGCGCCACCTGGCGGTGCACGTCGAGGACCACCCGCTCGAGTACGCGACGTTCGAGGGCGAGATTCCGAAGGGCGAGTACGGGGCGGGGACGGTCGAGCTCTGGGACTCGGGCACGTACGAGCTCGTGGAGGAGAAGCGCGACGGAGGTCTCACCGTCCGCCTCGACGGGGAGCGGCTCCACGGTGTATGGACGCTCGTTCCGGCGAAGCTCGACGGCGACCCGAAGAACTGGCTCATGATCAAGAAGCGCGGCGAGGGCGCCGGGACTCAGCGCCGCGAGTACGCGCCGATGCTCGCGACGCTCGCCGAGGACATCCCCTCGGGCCGCGACTGGCTGTTCGAGGTCAAATGGGACGGGTACCGCGCGATCGCGTACGTCCGCGGGGGCGAGGTGACCCTTCGCAGCCGCCGCGACCAGGACTTGACGGACCGGTTCGCCCTCGTCGCTCGCGAGATCGTGAAGGCGATCAAGACGCCGCATTGCGTGCTCGACGGGGAGGTGTGCGCGTTCGACGAGGCCGGCCGGCCGAGCTTCTCGGCGATGCAGCAGGGCGGCGGGCCCCTCGCCTACTACGTCTTCGACCTTCTCGAGGTGGAGGGTGAGACACTCGTCGACCTGCCTCTGCGCGAGCGGCGCGAGCGGCTGGATGCGCTTCTCGAGCGTGGAAACCCCGTCGTCCACCTCTCGGAGGCGTTCGACGACGGGCGCGCGCTTGGCGACGTCGCCAAGGAGCAGGGCTTCGAAGGCGTGATCGCCAAGCGCGCGAGCTCCCGGTACGAGGCGGGCAAGCGGAGCCGCGAGTGGCTCAAGGTCAAAGTGGTCAACGAGGACGAGTTCGTCATCGCCGGCTATACGAAGGGCAAGGGGCGGCGCGAGCGGAGCTTCGGCTCGCTCGTTCTCGCGGTTCGGCGCGGCGACGACCTCACCTGGGTCGGGAACTGCGGAACCGGGTTCGGCGAGGAGGAGATCGACCGACTCCTCCGGAAGCTGCGACCGCTCGAGCGGGCGACCTCTCCCTTCGGGCTGCCGCCGAAGATGCCGCGCGTGCGGAAGGACGACGTCGTCTGGGTGACCCCGAAGCTCGTGGCGCAGATCGGCTTCGCCGAGTGGACGCACGACGGCCACCTGCGGGCTCCGCGCTACCTCGGCCTTCGCGACGACAAGCGACCGGGGGAGGTGCGTCGCGCGCTCCCGGTCGAGACGAGCGTCCGCCGCGGTCGTCGCGAGCTTCGCCTCTCGAACCTGGACAAGATCTTCTGGCCGGAGGAGGGGATCACGAAGGGCGATCTGGTCGAGTACTACCGAGAGGTCGCTCCTGTCCTCGTTCCCCACCTTCGCGACCGGCCGTTCACAATGAAGCGCTACCCCGATGGGGTTGAGGGCAGCCACTTCTTCCAGAAGAACGCGCCCGAGCACATGCCGGACTGGATCCCGACCCGCGAGTACATCTCCACGTCCCGGGAGAGTCGGCGGAAGCGGATGATCGCGTACCCGCTCGTGAACGACGAGTTGGGGCTCATGTGGATGGTGAACATGGGCTGCATCGACATGAACTGCTGGTACTCGCGGACCGACAAGCCAGATCGGCCCGACTTCGTCCTCTTCGACCTCGACCCCTCGCCCGACGTTGGCTTTCGCGAGACGGTTCGCGTTGCCCTCCTCCTCCGCGAGCTCCTCGACGCGATCGGGCTCGCGAGCTATCCCAAGACGAGCGGCTCGAACGGGGTGCACGTCCTCGTGCCGGTCTCGCGCCGTCATACCTACGCCGACACGCGGCAGTTCGCCGAGATCGTCGCCGGCGCGCTCGCGCGCGCCCATCCGCACCTTGTGACGACGGAGTGGTCGCGCTCGAAGCGCCGGGGCGTCCTCGTCGACGCGAACCAGAACGGCGAGGGGAAGACGATCGCGTCGGTCTACTCGGTCCGGCCTCGCCCGGGCGCGCCGGTCTCGACGCCGCTTCGCTGGGACGAGGTGAGCGAGGACCTCGATCCGCGGGATTTCACGATGGAGATCGCGCTCCGGCGGGTCGAGCGTCACGGCGATCTCTACGAGCCGGTCCTGCGCGGGCGCCAGTCGCTTTCGGCCGCGCTCGACGTCCTTCCCTAGGACGGCGGTCTCAGGAACGCGTACTTGTGGCCGATTGCCTCGAAGCCGAGCTTCGCGTAGAGGTCCTTCGGCCAGTCGTCCTCGTCCGCGACGAGGAAGACGAGGTCGTGCCCCGCCGCGAGCGCCTCGGAGAGCGCGCGGGAGACGACGGCGGAGGCGTACCCGCGGCCGCGGCGCTCGGGGACGGTGGCGACGTCCTCGATCTGCGCCGTCTTCCCGTCGGAGTAGAGGTCGGCCGAGCTCGCGACGGCGCCGTCGCGTCGCACGCCGAAGTGGCGCGCGCGCGTGGCGCGCGCGACCCGTTCCCCGGTCGCGAGGAGCTCGCGAATCGTCTCCGGGTCGCTCGTCCGCTCGTCCTCTTGCGCGATCCGCGTTCGAAGCGGGGCGAGATCGGCTCGCTCGACCTCGACGACGAGCCCGGTCGAAACGGTGCGAGTGTCGCTCCGCCGGTGGGCCATGTAGAGGAAGCGGTCGACCTTCCAGCCGAGCGCGCGGAAGTCGGCCGCGAGATCTTTGCCCGCGGCGCCGTCGGGGACGACGACGCGCCGGTGACGAAGTCTCGCTGCCCCCTGTCGCCGCTCGGCCTCGGCCGCGAGGTCGCCGGCGGTGACGCCATCGGGCCGGTCGACGCGGAGCAGGTTGAGCTCCCAGACGAGCGGCAGCGACTCCGTGAAGAGGGCAACCCCCCACGGCAGCACCTCACGTCGGTCGATACACCGCTCGCGGATCGTCTCCTCGAAGGCGACTGCTCGCGCGAGCGGGTCAGTCACCGAGCCTCCGCGGGTGACCGAGCATCCCGAGCTCGGCGATGTCGCGGCGAAAGAGGAGGGCGACCGTCCAGTCGACGACCACGCGGAGCTTTCGCGAGACGAGCGGAAGCTGGTAGAGGTGGTACGTCCGAGTCACCCACCAACCAGGGAAGCCGCGAAGCCGAACGCCCATGACATCCGCGATCCCCTTGTAGCGTCCGAGCGTCGCCACCTGCCCGAGCATCCGGTAGCGGTACGGCTTCCGCTCCCCGGCGAGGTTCTTCGCGAGCCGCCGCGCCTGGCGGAGGGCGTGCTGGCACGTCGGCGGGTCGAAGTCACCAGGCGTGGCCTCGTTCGGCACGCGTGCGCAGTCGCCGAGCGCCCAGATCCGCTCGTGCCCTTCGACCTGGAGCGTCGGCCCGACGCGGACGCGGCCCTTCTCGTCGAGCGGGACCCCGAAGACGGAGGCTGCCGGGTTCGGGCGGACGCCGGCCGTCCAGACCAGCGTGTGGGTAAGGATCGTCTCGCCGTCGGAAAGGCGTACGAAGTGCGCACCCGCCTCCTCAAGCGTCGTCGAGACGCGGATGTCGATTCCGCGCCGGGCGAGCTCCCGCGCGGCGTAGTCGCCGAGCCGGCTCGGGATCTCGGGAAGGATCTTCGGCGCTGCGTCGACGAGGATCCAGTGCTGCGGTTTCTCGCCGAGGCGCGGGTAGCGGCGAAGCGCGTCGCGGACGAGGTCCGAGAGCTCGGCGAGGGCCTCGACGCCCGCGTAGCCGGCCCCGACGAAGACGAAGGTGAGCTCGCGCCGGCGGTGCGCGTCGCTCGTCGCGGCACTTGCCGCCTCCAGGCGGCGGAGGACGTGGTTTCGCAGGTGGATCGCATCGGCGAGGTCCTTGAATCCGAAGCCGTGCTCGGCCAGGCCCGGGATCGGCAGCGTCCGGTGAACAGCGCCGATCGTGACGACGAGGTCGTCGTAGCCGACCCAGGAGAGTCCCTCCTCCGTTCGCACCTGCACGCGCTGTCGGCCGGTGTCGTGCTCGACGGCGTGACCGAGGATGAGCTCGGCATGGGGGCACATCTCCCGGAGTGGGACGACGACGTGGCGCGGCTCGAGCGTCCCCGAGGCCGCCTCGGGCAACATCGGCGTGTAGAGCATGAAGTTCTCGGGGCTCACGACCGTCGCCCCTCGCTCTCCGAGCGAGCGGGCCACCGAGCTCCCGGCGAACCCCCCGCCGAGGATGAGCGTCCCGCCGCGCGCTTGCCGAATGGCCGCCATCGACGCCTTCCTACCACGGGAGCTCTTCTCGCGCCTGTCTCAGGTGGGCGAGTCGTCCTCGGCGTCCAGGTTCGTCGACGCGCTCCGCGGTGGCGTCGCGCTCCTCGCGCTCGCCGTCGGCGCCCTGACGCTTCGGCGAAGGACGCCCTTGTGACGCTGCAGGTCTCCGTCATCGGAAGCGGCGCGGACGCCGAGGCGCGGGCGGAGGAGGTCGGGCGGCTCCTCGCCGAGCGCGGCTGCGTGGTCGTGACGGGGGGGCGTGGCGAGGTGATGGCGGCCGCGTCTCGCGGCGCGAGATCGGCCGGCGGGACGACGATCGCGATTCTTCCCGGCGAGTCCCGCGCCGGTGCAAACGAGTGGTCGGACTACGTCGTCGCGACGGGCGTCGGTCACGCTCGGAATCTCGCCGTCGTCGCCTCGGGCGACGCCGTCATCGCGGTCGGCGGACGCTGGGGCACGCTCGCCGAGATCGGCTTCGCGCGCGCCCTCGGACGCCCGGTGATCATCCTCGAGCCCGGCTGGGAGGTCGCGGGCGAGGGCGTCGAGCGGGCGGCCACGCCGGCGCTCGCGGTCGAGCGGGCGCTCTTCCTTGCGCGCGCCGGCGGCGGCACTCGTCCACCCTGACCGAGCTCGAGGGCGAAGGCGGCATCGGGCCGCGATCGCGCGCCGGACGAAGCTCTCGGCGGCTGCTTACGTCCGCGCGAGCATGCGGCGGAGGAGGAGGAGCGCCCCGGCCTTGTCGAGTGGCTCGTTCAGGTTCCCGCACTTGGGCGATTGCACGCACGAGGGGCAGCCGCGCTCGCACGGGCAGCCCGCGAGCATCCGCGCGGTATCGGCCGCCCAGCCTTCGAACGAGTCGTAGCCGCGCCGCGCGATCCCGACCCCGCCGGCGTGGCCGTCGTAGACGAAGACCGTCGGACGGCCGGTCTGGAAGTGGACGTTGGTCGAAAGGCCGCCGATGTCCCAGCGGTCGCACATGGCCCAGAGCGGGAGGAGGGCGATCATCGCGTGCTCCGCCGCGTGCAAGCTCCCGAGGAGGCGCGGCATCTCTTCGAGCCCCGCGAGCATCGAGGGCTCCGGGAGGTACCAGACCGCCTCGGTCTCGAACGTCGTCTCGGGGAGGTCGAGCGCGACCAGGTCGAGTGTCGCCTGGTCTCGGATCGACCGCTTCTGGTACGCGACCACCTCCTCGGTGACGCTCACGCGGCCGAACGCGACCTCGAGGCCGAGCCGTCGGTCGACGAGCTCCGCCTCCTCGATCGCGGTTTGAGTTTCCTTCTTCGCCTGCGTGTAGTAGTCGGACTCGAATCGCTCGACGAGCGCGGCGCGCGCCTCGAGGTCGAGGGAGACCACGCGGAACGACTCGCCGAGGTGGAGGTAGATCGCTCCCTCGTGCACGGTGGAATAGGCGCGCTCCCGCTCGACCGTCCCGAGGACGGCTCCCGTCGTTCGGTCGACGACGGCGAACGTCTCCGGGCTCGTGGAGCGGAGCGGGACGCGTCCGGCCGGGTAGTCGCGCCCGGCCGAGACGTAGCCCGCCTTCGTTCGCTTCAGCTCGCCCGCGCTCGCGAGTGCCGCCGCGCGCTCGAGCGCCTCGGCGCCGAGCAACTCGGCGTCGCGCTCGTCGAGGGGCGCCTCGAACGCTGCCGCCCGAACGTGCCCGTCGAGGACCCGGGGATTCGTGGGGTCGAGGATCGCCGCCTCGACGCGGCGGCCGAGAAGCGCCTCCGGCTCGCGCATGAAGAACTGATCGAGCGCGTCCTCGGAGGCGAGGAGGACGGCGAGGCCGTGCGTCCGCCGACCTGCGCGGCCCCACTGCTGACGTAGGCTCGCGACCGTGCCCGGAAACCCGACCGAGATGGAGCAATCGAGGAGGCCGATGTCGATTCCGAGCTCGAGGGCGTCGGTAGCGGTCACGCCCAGGAGCTCGCCCTCGACGAGACGCCGCTCGATCTCGCGTCGCTGCCCCGGCGTGTACCCCGCGCGGTACGGCGAGAGGCGCTCCGCGAGCTGCGCGTCGAGCCGCTGCGAGGCGAAGCGGTGGACGAGCTCGGCGGCGCGGCGACTCTTCGCGAAGCAGATCGTCCTGAGCTCGCGCGAGACGAGCCCCGCGAGGACGCGGGCGGCCTCCCCGAGCGGGCTGGCGCGGATCCCGAGCTCGGGGTCGAGGAGCGGCGGGTTCCAGAGGGCGACCGTCCGCTCCGCGCGCGGCGCCGCGTCGCTGTCGATGACGGTGACGCCGACGCCGAGGAGCGCGCGGGCCTGCTCGCCCGGGTTCGCGATCGTGGCCGAGGCGAGCAGGAACTGCGGGTCGGCGCCGTAGATCTGCGCGGCGCGCCGCAGGCGCCGGAGGACGTTTCCAACGTGCGAGCCGAAGACCCCCCGGTAGACGTGCGCTTCGTCGACGACGACGTAGCGGAGGTTCTGGAGGACGTCCCCCCACCGGTCGTGGTGGGGAAGGACGCCGACGTGGAGCATGTCGGGGTTGGTGAGGATCGCGTTCGCCCACTTTCGGATCTGCCAGCGGCGCTCGGCGTCCGTGTCGCCGTCGTAGATCGCCGCCCGGAGGCGGGGGAGCCGGAAGGCGGCGAGGGAGCGCGCCTGGTCCTGGGCGAGCGCCTTCGTCGGGTAGAGGTAGAGGACGCGCTGCCTCGGGTCGGCCGCGAGCGCGTTCAGGACGGGAAGGTTGAAGGCGAGGGTCTTCCCGCTCGCCGTCCCCGTCGACACCATGACGTGCGCGCCGCCTTCGGCGGCGCGAAAAGCGGCCGCTTGGTGCTCGTACACGCTCGCGAGCCCGCGGCGCTCGAGCGCCTCGACGACGAGCGGGTGGAGGTCGCCCGGCAACGGCACGAGGCGCGGCGCGCGGGCCGGCACGTCCGTGCGGTAGACGACCTCCTCGGCCTCGAGAACGTCGCTCCACGGCGCGACCTGCACCTCGGCTTCCCCGGTGGTCGCCATGCGGGAAGTGAACACGATCGGCGGGCTTCCCCGCGCCTCCCGTCGGCGCGCCCCGAACGCTTCGAAAACGCCGTAGGTGGTTAGTAACAGACTGTTACTTTCCTCGGGTTCCGAACCGCGCTGGCGTTGCTAGCCTCGGCGCGAATGCCTCCTCGTTGCCTCACGATCGCGACCTCGGACTCGGGCGGGGGCGCCGGCATCCAGGCCGACCTGAAGGCGTTCGCTCGGCTCGGTTGCCACGGAATGTCGGCGCTCGTCGCGCTGACGGCGCAGAACACGGTCGAGGTCCGCGCCGTCCACGAGGTGCCGCCGGACTTCATTCGGGCGCAGCTCGAGGCGCTCTTCGACGACGTCGGCGTGGACGCCGCGAAGACGGGGATGCTCTTCAGCGCGCCGATCATCGGCACGGTCGCGGACTTCCTCGAGGAGCACCCCGTCCCGCTCGTGGTCGATCCCGTCATGGTCGCGGCCTCCGGGGCGAAGCTCCTTCGCGACGACGCTGTCTCGACGCTCGTCGAGCGGCTCCTTCCGCTGGCCGTCGTCGTGACCCCGAACCTTCGCGAGGCGTGCGCGCTCGCTGCCCGCCCGTACTCCGAGACGGCGAGCCGGGAGGACCTCGCCGAGGCGATCCATGCGCTCGGGGCGCCCGCCGTCGTCGTCACGGGCGGCCACGGCGTCGAGGCGGTGGACTGGCTCTTCGACGGCGAGCGGCACGTCGCGATCGCGGTCGAGCGGTACGCCGAGGAGACGACGCACGGCGCCGGCTGCACGCACTCCGCGAGCCTGACGGCGCTCCTCGCTCGGGGCGAGAGCCTCGAGGACGCCGCGCGCGGTGCCGCCGACGTCGCATCGGAGGCCGTCCGCGCGGGCTACCGCGTCGGCGCCGGGGCGGGTCCGGTCGACGTCTTCTCGCTTGCTTCTGTCCGAGCTGGGTGAGTTCGGGCTCCTCGCGGAGCTCGAGGCGCGCGGGCTCGCACACGGGATCGCCGACGACGCCGCCCTCTTCCACGGCGGACTCGTCGTGACCCAGGATCTCCTGCTCGAGGCCGTCCACTTCCGCTTGGAATGGACGTCGTGGCGTGATCTCGGGTACAAGGCCGCCGCCGTCAACCTGAGCGACCTCGCCGCGATGGGCGCGCGGCCCGTCGCCCTCCTCGTCATGCTGACGCTTCCCCCGGACCTCGAGCTCGCAGCCCTCCTCGAGCTCTACGCGGGGCTCAACGAGCCGGGCTTCCCGGTCGTCGGCGGGGACACGAACGCGGCCGCGGACGTCTCAGTCGCCGTGACCGCCGTCGGCTACAGCGAGCGGGTTCCGGGTCGGGGCGGCGCCCGGCCTGGAGACGCGCTCGTCGTCACCGGGCCGCTCGGCGGAGCCGCCGCCGGTCTGCGCGCCCTCGAGCGCGGGGTCGGCGGATTCGACGAGCTCGTCGCCCTCCACCGGCGGCCTCCCTACCGCCTCGACGCGGGCGCCGCCCTCGCGCCCAAGGCGCACGCGATGATCGACGTCTCGGACGGCATCGGCGCCGACGCGGCCCGGATCGCGGAGCGGTCCGGTTGCAGACTCGTCGTCGACGTCGACGCACTCCCGCTGGCCGACCGATTAGAGGAGGTGGGAGACGAGCCGTTCTGGACGATGGGCGAGGACTACGAGCTCCTGGCGGCGCTCGCCCCGAAGGACGCGAAGGAGAGCGGCTTCGCCGTCGTCGGGCGCTGCGAGGCGGGGGAAGGCGTCGAGCTTCGCAGCGGGAGCCACGTCCTTTCCGCGGCGGGCTGGGACCACTTCATTCGAAGGGGAGCGTCGTAGACCCGTCGCGGACGCGCCGCCCGCAAGCGGAGTGACCGGCGGGGCTGCGTCTAGCGGCGGGCGCCGTCGAGCCAGCGGCTCCAGGCGCCCTCGTAGTGCCTCTTCGGCCGCGCGCCCATGACGGCGTCCTTCGGCTCGCCGCCCTCGAAGAGGAGGACGGTGGGAATCGTGAGGACGTTGTAGCGGGCCGAGACCTCTGGATTTTCGTCGACGTTCATCTTCAGGAACTTCACGCGATCGCCGTGCTCGCTCGCCATCTCGTCCATGATCGGCGCGATCATCCGGCACGGGCCGCACCACGGCGCCCAGAAGTCGACGACGACCGGACGATCGGCCTCGAGGACCTCCTGCTCGAATGTCGCATCGCTCACCTCGGCGACCTGGCCCACGCGTCCGACTATACCCGTCGCTACAGCCGTCCAAGCGCCGCCGCGAGCCGGAGCGCGGGAACCTTCACGACCGCCTCGGCAACGATCCCACGGGTCATCTTCGAGCTTCCCGCCTTCCGCTCGGCGAAGACGATGGGGACCTCGACCACCCGAAAGCCCGCCCGAACGACGCGGTAGGTCGTCTCGACCTGGAACGCGTAGCCCCTGCTCGTCACCCGCTCGAGGCCGATCGCTTCCAGAACCCGGCGCCGGAAGCAGCGAAACCCCGCCGTCGCGTCGCGGACGGGAAGCGCGAGGATCGCCTGCGCGTAGAGACACCCCGAGCGGCTGACGGCGCGCCGGACGGGACCCCAGTTTCGGACGCCGCCCCCGGGGACGTAGCGCGATCCGATCACGAGATCGGCGTCGGCGGTCGCGGCGACGAGCCGCGGGACGTCCGCCGGGTCGTGCGAGAAGTCGCAGTCCATCTCCATGACGAGCTCCGCTCCCTCGGCGAGCACGCGCTCGAACCCGGCGAGGTAAGCGGGCCCCAGGCCGTCCTTCCGCGGCCGGTGGACGACGTCGAGCCAGGGGAGCTCGGCCGCCAGTCGGTCGGCGAGCACCCCGGTCCCGTCCGGAGAGGCGTCGTCGAGGACGAGGACGCGCCCGTCGAGGCCGTTCCTCGCGAAGACGTCGTCGAGGGCGCGGACGATCGGCTCGAGCGACTCGCGCTCGTTGTAGGTGGGGAGGCAGATCGCGAGCCGCACGCCGCATATCATCGCCGGGGTGCCAGAGCACCCGGATCGGCCCTCCCCGACCGGCCCCCCGGAGAGCCTGCCGCGAAACGCCGAGCTCGCGGACCGCTTCGAGCTCCTCGCGGAGCTTCTCGAGCTCGACGGCGCCGACGCCTTCCGCTTGTCCGCGTATCGCCGTGCCGCGGCGCGGATCCGCGAGTCGGCCGCCCCCGTGGCGCGCCTGGCACTCGAGGGGAAGGCGACGCAACTCCCGGGGGTGGGCGGGACGATCGCGGCGAAGATCGTCGAGCTCGTCGAGACGGGCGACCTGCGCGCGCTCACCAAGCTCCGCGACCGCCTCCCGGCGGGGCTCGTCGACGTCATGCGCGTTCCCGGACTCGGCCCGAAGACGGCGCGTCGGCTTTGGGAGGAGCTCGGGATCGTCTCGCTCGAGGACCTGCGGGCGGCCGCGGAGGCGGAGCGCCTTCGCTCGCTCCCTGGACTGGGAGTGAAGACTGAGGAGCGAATCCTCGCCGCCCTCGCGCGCCCTTCCGCTCGCGAGGCGGCCGATACCGGACGGACGCTGCTCGGACGCGTGCTTCCCGTCCTTCGCGACGCGCTCGCCGAGCTCGCCGAGCACCCGGCCTGCGAGCGGGTCTCCGAGGCCGGAAGCGTTCGCCGGCGGGTGGAGACCGTTCGCGACGTCGACCTGATCGCGACGGCGAGCGATCCGGCCGCGCTCACCGAGCACTTCACGACGCTTCCGCGCGTCGCCGAGGTCGGGGCGCGCGGCCCGACCAAGGCGACCATTGTTTCCTACGAGGGCTTTCGCTTCGACCTCCGCGTCGTCCCGCCGGAGTCGTACGGCAACCTGCTCCAGCACTTCACCGGATCGAAAGACCACAACGTCGCGCTCCGCGAGGACGCCGTTCGCCGTCGGCTCTCGATCTCCGAGTACGGCGTCCAGCACGTGGAGAGCGGCCAGGTGTTCCACGCCGCCGACGAGGAGGCGCTCTACGAGCACCTCGGCTACGCGTGGATCCCTCCCGAGCTCCGCGAGAACCGCGGCGAGCTCGAGGCCGCGAGGCGGCGCGAGCTCCCGGCGCTCGTCGAGCTCGAAGACGTGCTCGGCGACCTTCACATGCACACGTCGTGGTCGGACGGACGTGCGACCCTCGAGGAGGTGGTCGCCGCGGCCCACGACCTTCGCCGCCGCTACGTCGCGATCTGCGACCACGCGAAGCGGCTCCGCGGCGACCTCCTGCGCCGCCAGGCCGAGGAGATCGCGGCGCTGAACGAGCGGGTGGACTCGATCCAGGTGCTCTCGGGGGTCGAGGTCGACATCCGCGGGGACGGCTCGCTCGACCTCGAAGACGACGCGCTCGCCGAGCGGGACTGGGTCGTGGCGTCCATCCACTCGGGCTTCGACGCTCCGCGCGGCGAGCTGACGAAGCGCCTCCTCGCCGCGCTCGAGAATCCCTACGTCGACTGCATCGGCCATCCGACCGGCCGCAAGCTCAACCTCCGGGCTCCGTACGATCTCGACTGGGACGCCGTCCTCGCGCGCTGCGTCGCGACGGGGACGTTCCTCGAGATCAATTCGCAGCCCGACCGACTCGACCTCACGCCGGCGCACGCCCGGGCTGCGGCGGAGGGGGGTGTGAAGCTCGTCGTCTCGACCGACGCGCACCGCCTGCCCGAGCTTGCGAACCTCGAGCTCGGGGTGTTCCAGGCGCGTCGCGCGTGGCTCACGCGCGACGACGTGGTGAACACGCGGCCGTGGGCGGAGATCCGTCGGATGCGAAAGCGGACGCGGTGACCGAGACCGTCCCGGACATCGCCTCGTCCGTCGACCTTCGCCGCGACGGCGCCGCCGCGCTCGAGTGGGTCGCTCGCTACCTGGAGAGCTTGCGCGACCTCCCCGTGCGGGCGGAGGTCTCCCCGGGGGACGTCCGCGCGCGGCTTCCTGTCTCGCCGCCCGAGCAGGGCGAGCCATTCGCGGCCGTCCTGCGCGATCTCGACGACGTCGTCGTCCCCGCCACCACCCACTGGAACCACCCGCGCTTCTTCGCGTACTTCGCGATCACCGGCTCGGAGCCGGGGATCCTCGCGGAGCTTCTCGCGGCCGCGTTCAACGTGAACGCGATGCTCTGGCGGACGGGCCCCGCGGCAACCGAGCTGGAGGAGCTCGTGGTCGACTGGCTGCGTCAGCTCGTCGGCCTGGCGGACGGGTGGCACGGCCACATCGAGGACACGGCGTCGACCTCGACGCTCGCCGCGCTCGCCGCCGCCCGCGAGCTTCGGCCGGGCGGCGTCGTCCTCTGCTCGCAGGAGGCGCACTCCTCCGTCGAGAAGGACGCGCGGATCCTCGGCCTCGAGCTCCGGAGGCTTCCTGTCGACGAGGAGTTTCGCCTCCGGCCGGATGCGCTCGCAACGGCTCTCGCCCGGGAGCGCGTGGCTGCGGTGGTCGCCACGGTCGGGACGACGTCGACGACCGCCGTCGACCCGGTCGCCGCGATCGCCGAGCTCTGCGAGCGAGACGGGGCGTGGCTCCACGTCGACGCCGCCTACGCAGGCTCGGCGATGGTTTGCGAGGAGCTCCGCTGGGCGTTCGAGGGCGTCGGGCGAGCCGACTCGCTCGTCGTGAACCCGCACAAGTGGCTCTTTACGCCGATGGATTGCTCCGTCTTCTACACGCGGCGTCCGAGCGTTCTTCAGGATGCGTTCAGCCTGCTCCCCGAGTACCTCCGGACGAACGTCGACGACGTGACGAACCTGATGGACCTCGGTCCCGCGCTCGGCCGCCGGTTTCGCGCGCTCAAGCTCTGGACGGTCATCCGCTGCTACGGGCGCGAGGGATTGCAAACGCTGATCCGCGAGCACGTTCGGCTCGCGCGGCTCTTCGCTTCTTGGGTCGAGGCGGAGCCGGGGTGGGAGATCGCCGCCCCGTATCCCTTCTCGGTCGTCTGCTTCCGCCGTGACGCCTCCGACCAGGAGAACGAGGCGCTCATGGAG
>JALZGN010000259.1 GCA_030861005.1 Actinomycetota bacterium | reverse complement strand
GCCGACGAGGACCGCACGGGGCGAGTCTGTGAACGCGATCGTCCGCGACCGGCGGGCGCGGCTCATCGAAGCAGCCGGAAGGCGGGCGCCGAGCAGGTCCCAGTAGGCGACCCGTGTCAGGTCGATGCCGGAAGCGGCAGCGACTCCGTGCCAGCGCGAAATACCGGGCTCGACCCCGGCGAGCTTGTCCACACCGTCGCGCCGGTCGCGGACGAAGTCGACCTGCGCGAGACCAGAAAGCGCGAGGTCGCGGAGGAGCGCGAGCGCCTGCTCGACGATGTCGCCGGTCGCGGCCAGCTCGAGCCGAGCGCGCCGCCCGGCCCGACGCGGTCGGTCGGCGATCCGGACGAGAAACACCGCAAGCGCCTCCCCATCGTCGGCGAGGTAGCTTCCCACCGAGGAGCGCGAACGATTCGGAACGAGCTCCTCGACGATCGGCTCGAACTCGCGCGTGCTCGTGAATGCGTCGTCGAGCTCGGCTCGCGTCGCGCAGCGAAATGACGGCACTCCGAACCGCTGGCGAAAGCCAGCCGCGTTCGTCGGCTTCACGAGGACGGGGAAGCCGAGCTCGTGCGTCGGCGCCTTCGCGCTTCGCGGAGTCGGTATCCCGAGGGCACGCGCGCAGTCGAGCTGGCGGCCTCGGTCTCGCGCAGCCGAGACGCGACCCCAAGACGGGAAGGGGTAGCGGTAGCGCTCGCCGAGGCGCTCCCGCGCAGCGGCGATCGCGTCCAAGGCGTCATGGTCGAGCGGGAAGAGGGGCGACGGGCGGGCTATGACGTCGGCGAGGTCGAGGAGGACGTCGACGAAGCCCTCCGGCGCTGCCACCGGGTCGGGGGCGAGCACCGGGAACGCGTCCCGCGAGCGGACTCTGCGCGCGCTCGCGTCGTCGCCGACTGCGACGACGGGCGCACCGGCGCGCGCGAGCGAGCGAATCGCCGGCGCGCGGATCGCACGATCGCCGCCGGCCACGACCGCCGCCGGCATCGGCCTCCGCGAGACGTGCCGGGCGAGCGCCTCCACGCGCCGATTGTATGAACGGGCGGAAGCCGCGATCCGCCGTCAGCCGACCCGCGGACGCACGCGCGCGGGACGGAGACTGCGCCAGAGGAGCACGAAACCGCCGGGAACGGACGTGGCGACCGTTACCGCGTAGAAGAGAAAGCCGGTCGCGAACGCGGTGTCCGGGTCGACGTCGAAGCGCCCGAGGAACGCGACGAAGAACGCCTCGCGCACTCCAATCCCGTTGATGGTGAACGGAACCATCATGACGAGGAAGAGAAGCGGGCCGAGGATCACGTACACGAGCGGCGAGAGGTCGACGCCGACCGCCTCCCCGCAGAGCCAGATCCCGACTATCCGGGCGAGCTGCGTCCCGACCGTGAGCGCGAGCGCGGCGACCAGGACCCCGGCATGGTCGCGGTAGCCGTGCAGAGCACGATGCACGCTCTCGAGCGGACGCTCGAGGTGGACCGACCGGCCGAGCGGAAAGACGCGCTCCTCGAGAACCTGGCGCGTCCGCCGGGAAAACATGAGGAACGCGAGCGCCGCGACCGTGAGCACGCCCGCGACTTCCACCCATACGACGATCTCGAGGTCGTCGTAGCGTCCAACCGCGACCGCGAGGCCGACGGCGACGAGCGCGAGCGTCCCGCTCGCCCCGATGACGCGCTCGATCAGGACGGCGCCCGCCGCCTCCCCCTTCGCGTCCGGGCGCCGACGAGCGTGCTCCACGATCCGCACCGCATCGCCGCCCATCGACGTGGGGAGCACCTGCCCGGCGGCGTAGCCGACGAAGTAGAGGCGGGTGAGCCAAGCGAGCGGCTCGCGAATTCCCTTCGACGCGAGGAGGAGCTGCCAGCGGAGCGCCATGAGCCAGGTGGTGGCGAGGAAGATGGCGAGCGCGAGGCCGAGGTAGCCCGCGTTGCTCGTCCGAACGAGGTCGACCGTTCGCGTGACGTCGATCTGGACGAGAAGGAACGCGAGAATGCCGCCGCTCACGGCGAGCTGGAGGCCGACGCGGACGAGTCGCCACGCCCTCTCGCCGGGGCGGCCGGGACCGAGGCGCGTGCCGAGACCGCGACCGCGGCCGGCCCTCGCCGGGGTCTCCTCCATGCGCCGGAGGCTACCACCGGCCGTCCGGAACGACGGCGGCCGGCGGCCCACGAACGTCCCACCCATACGCACGCGAAACGTTTCCCCCAGAGGCCTTCGGCCCCTCGCCTCCTTGCGTTCAGCGTACTTCGGAAGCGCGCGCGAGTGCGTGACGAGTCGGGTCGACTCTTCGGCAGCGGCGTGACGGAATCGCCACGGCCCGGACGGCGGTTGTCCGTCGGCCCCGCGCCTGCGAGAGTACGCAGCGACCGCCGCCCGAGTGGGAGGCCCTCGGGCGGCCGACGAGCGCGAGGGAGCCGTGCACCCCATCATCTCGGAGCGGGTCGACCTGATCGCCAAGGACCGCGAGCACGGAGCGGGGTGGCTCGCGCGCCAGGCGGTCGAGGCCCTCGCCGCCGCGGTCGACGAGGGCGCGGACGCACTCGAGTCCGGACGCGCTCTCGCCTCGACGCGGCCGGCGATCGGCGCGATCGCGAGCGCGGTCGGCCGCGCGCTCGCCGCGGGCCGTACCCACGACCACCTCGTCGACGAGTGTCGGGCGCTCCTCGAGCGTCGCGATCGCGCCGCCCACTCGATTGCCGTGCTCCTGCGACCGAGTCTCGAGGGGACGGTGATGACGCACTCGGCATCGGCGACGGTGCGCGAGGCGCTTCTCTACGGTCACCCGGACCGGGTCGTCTGCACGGTGACGGGCCCGTACGAGGAGGGCCGCGCGCTCGCGCGCGAGCTCGAGGGCGAGGGGCTGACGGTGGACCTCGTCGCCGACGAGGACGCCGCGCACGCGGTCACGACCGTCGGCCTCCTCCTGCTCGGGGCGGACTCCGTTTTCCGCGACGGGGCGCTCGTCAACAAGGCGGGAACGAGCGAGCTCGCCGCCGCCGCCAAGGAGGTCGGCGTGCCCGTCGTCGTCGCCTGCGAGACGTTCAAGCTCGCCCCGGTAGACGCACCGAGCGGCGAGCGTTCCGGGAGCGCCGACCTCGACCTCGAGGAGGAGCCGTTCGATCTCACCCCGCCCGAGTGGATCGACCGCTACGTGACCGACGAGGGCGTCTTCGAGCCCGACGAGATCGCGGCGCTCGTCGATCAAACGCCGTTCCTCCGCGAGGGCTACGAGCTCCTGAGCGCCGGCCGCGTCTCCTGATCGGACCGCGCGTTGACGGGAGCTCGTCCCCACGAGCCGTCGGCACTCGGTTGCGGACTCGCGTCGGTCGGCCCCGTCACGATCATCCCGGACGCGACGCTCGCCGAGGGCTACGCCGAGGCAGGTGCCCCGCGATTCGCCGCGAGCGGGTCGACGATCCCTCCGCCCCCCGCGTTGCGCGGCGGATGTAGAGCTGCCGCACCCGCCAGACCGCGCTTCGGCGGACGACCGCGAGCGAGAGATGCCACGAGAGCACGCGCGCGCGGAACGCCGCGCACTCGAACGCAGCCCAGGCGCGCGCAGCGGCGGACGGCTTCGGGTAGACGCGCTCGTACCCGTACGCGTCCAGTACACGCCCCGAAACGGCCTCGAAGAGCTCGACGTCGCGCGGTGTCATCTGCTGCCGCCACCGACGGAGCCCCGGCGTCGGCGGCTCGGCGAGCTTTGGATGGTCGAGGAGCCGCGCCGACTCGACGTCGCGGTGGTACTCGAGCATCGCCGGCTCGAATTCCAGCCCGAGGAACGCGCAGGTGCGGCGGAGCCACCGCTCGGGATCGAGGACGAGATCTTCGTAGCGCACTTCGAGATAGCGGGACGCTCCGAGCGCTTCGCCGAGCCGGCGCGCGTGCCCGATTTCCAGCTCCCACTGGCACGCGAACGAGCCGACCCCACGGGGTCGCGCCCAGTTGAAGCGTGGTTGGCGCCGCATGCCGAGGAACGACAGGCAGGCGTCGCGGCCGTCGCGCACGATGTGGACGTACTGCGCGCGCGGGAAGGCACGCTCGAGAAGCGGCAGCCGCTGCATGTACGCGGGAGTCTTGTCCCCGAACCGCGGCTTTCCCCGTCCCTCGGCGTAGATGCGATAGATGGCCTGGACAGCGTCGGCGAAGGACGGCCGCGGCGGTAGCCGCCGACAGACCTCGCCGGGCGGCACTCCCCACTCGCGGACGCGCGCGAGCCGACCCAGATCGTCGACGAACGCCTCGCGGTCCGGGCGATCGCCGTGGCGGTCCCAGAGCTGGGGGATGAAGTAGGACTCGGAAGGGATGGCGAGCTGGGAGTGGCGGTCGAGCATCTCCTTGAGCAGCGTCGTTCCGCTGCGCGAGACGCCGAGCACCACGACCGGCGCGCCGTTCGGCGCGACATCAGCGGAACCGGACCGGACCGCGGGCAAGGTCGACGTGCGCCCCATCGGCGACGGCCACCGTACTTGCCGTCCAGGAACGTGGCGAGCAGTGGCTGCGCCGAGCGCGCGGCTCGACCGCTCTGCGAGACGGCTCGCCGGCCCGTGGCCGTGCCCGCGCGGCGCACCACGAACACGAGACGCTCGGCGAAGACGGGCGAGTCCCGGCGGAGGCGCCATTCGTGCCGCGCCCGAGCGTCCTGGCGGAAGGCAGGCGATCGAGCCCTCGCGCGTGGGCGCGACGTAGGTGGGGTAAGTCAGGCGGCCCGGCGTTACGGTACCGACGTGTCGCGTGTCGCCGCCCTCGCTCTCGCAGGCGTCCCGTGATCGAAGCGGCCGCGGTGGTCGGCGCCCTCGGCGGGGTCGCCGTCCTCCTCCCGCGCTCCCGCCTAGCCATCGCTGGCGGTCTCGCTGCGCTCGCCGCCGCGGAGCTCACGATCGGGCGAGAGATCATCCCAGGTGGCTTCAGCGCGGTCGTCTCGACGCCGATCGGCATCGCCGCGCTCCTCCTCGCGGTCGCTGCCATCGCAGGTGGTGCGGCCGCGTTTGCGCGCTTCCCGAGCGTCGTACCCGTCTTCCTGCTCGCGGCGGCGCCGTTCCGCGTCTCCATCCGCGTGGGCGAGGAGAGCGCCTTCCTCCTCGTTCCGCTCTACGCCGTCCTCGCCGCCGCCGCGGCGGCGCTCGTCGTCCGCCTCGTCCGCGAGAACGAACCGACCATGCTGCCGCGCGTCGCTTCCGTTCCGTGCGCGGCGTTCGTCGCCCTCGCCGCCGTCTCGACGCTCTGGGCGCACGATCTTCGCGGCGCCGGCGTCGAGCTCGCCTTCTTCCTGTTTCCGTTCACCGCCCTCGTCGCCGTCGCCGGACGCGCGCCGCTTCGCCCCTGGAGCGCGCGGGCGCTCGCGACGACGCTCGTAGCGCTCGGGTGCCTCTTCGCGCTCGTCGGACTCTGGCAGGTCGGAAGCGGGAACCTGTTCTTTGCGCCCGACATCGAGGTCGCCAACGCCTACACGAGCTACGACCGCGTCACCTCGCTCTTCAACGACCCGAGCATCTACGGGCGCCATCTCGCGCTCGCGCTCGTCGTGGTCGTGCTCGCGCTCTGGCTCTCCCGGATCCCTCTCGCCCTCGGCGCAGGCCTCGTCGCGCTCCTCTGGTCGGGGCTCTACTTCTCGTACTCGCAGTCGAGCATGCTCGCGCTCTTCGTCGGCGTCCTCGCGGTCACGATTGCCGTCTCGGCACCGCGCGTTCGCTGGCTCCAGCTCGCGGGCGCCGTTGCGCTCGTGCTCGCGGTCGCGGTCGCGGTCGGCGTCCTGGCGGGCGGAAGCGACCAGCCGCTCGGCCGCCTGACGAGCGGGCGCTCGGAACTCGTCGCCGACACAGCGCGCGTGATCCGCGATCACCCCCTGATCGGGGTTGGAATCGGAAACGAAGCACGTGCCTCGGACCACGGCGAGAGGCCGCGGCGTCGGAGCGGGCTCGTGCGCACGCCCTCGCACACGACGCCGCTCACGGTCGCGGCCGAGCTCGGGATCGCGGGAATCCTCCTGTACGTCCTCCTCCTCGCCGGGGTCGCCCGCCTGCTCGTGCTCGCGCGCGCGCGGGACGCGCCGCTTGCGCTCGGCCTCGGCGCGGCGCTCGTCGTCCTCGTCGTCCACTCGCTCTTCTACAGCGGCTTCTTCGAGGACCCGCTGATGTGGGGGGCCGTCGCTGTCGGTGCCGCTGCGCTCGCCGCGCCCGCCCGCGTCGTGAGCCCAGTTCCGACGCCAACCCCCGCTCGCGCACCGATTCGGCCCTGGTCCTTCGAGCGAAGCACGGGCCGGGAAGCGCGCTGAGGCGGCGCCGACCGTCCCGGTTGGCATACTTCGCGCGCCGCCCCCCTCGAAGCGATGCGCCGAAAGATCCTCTTCGCTCTCGCGGCTGGGGGCCTCCTCCTCGCCGGGCTGGCCCTCGCCGCGTACGTCAGAATCACCGACAAGCCGTCGACCGGGCTCGACACCGACCTCGTCGGCGTCTCCGTCTCGACTGCCGAGGAAGAGGCCGCGGAACTCACGACGACCTCGGCGCGCGACGCCGAGGGGAGGAAAAAGCAGGTCGGCGAGCGCTGCTGGCCGACGTACGGGGGAAACCCGCAGCGGACTCTCGCGGTTCCCGACATCAACCTCGGCAATCCCAAGCGGGCCGTCTGGGCGCGCGGGATGCGCGACCTCATCGAGCTCCCGCCGGCCTTCTGCGACGGTCGCCTCTACGTCAACCTCGAGCGGGGCCGGTCGGTCGCGCTCGACGCACGCTCCGGCCGCAAGGTGTGGACGTGGCGAGCCGGGGGGAAGCTCGTCTCGTCGCCCGCGATCGCCGGGCCGCGTCTCATCGTCGCCTCCACGGACGGCGTCGTGACAGCCCTCAGGCGGGCGAATGGGCGACCGCTTTGGAGCGTTCGGACGAACGGGGCGGTCGAGTCCTCTCCCGTCGTGATCGACGAGACGGCGTACTTCGGCTCCCTCGACGGGCGCCTGTTCGCCGTCGACGTCCGCACGGGGCGGGTGCGGTGGGCGTACGACACCGGGAGCGAGATCAAGGGCGCCGCCTCCGTCTGGGGCGACCGCATCTGCGTCGCGAACTACGGCGGCGCGATCACGTGCCTCCGGCGGACGAACGGAAGGAAGCTGTGGACGACGTACGTGAAGCGCGACGCGCTCCGCTACGAGAGCTTCTACGCGACTCCCTCGACCGACGGCGCGCGGATCTACACGGCCGCCCGGACGGGAAAGGTCGTCGCGCTCTCGGGGGCGAGCGGACACACCGTCTGGACGGAGAACATGGGTGCCCTCGCGTATGCGACGCCGGCGATCGCCCACGGGCGAATCTTCCTCGGCGCCTTCGACGGCTTCCTGCGCTCGTACCGGGCGAGCGACGGCACGCTCCTCTGGTCACGCTCCGTCGCGGGCAAGATCATCGCCCCCGCGCTCGTGGTCGGCAACCTCGTCTTCGTCTCGACGCTCGAGGGGCGGACGTTCGGGCTCCGCGTCGGCGACGGGAAGATCGTCTGGCGCATCAGGGCTGGCGCCTACGCACCCGGCATCGCGACCAACCGGCGCTACTACTTCTCCCTGAACGGCCTCCTCCTCGCCTTCCGCGGCGAGCGGGGTCCCCGCTAGAGAGGCAGCGATTCAGCGGGTGCCCTCCGCCCGCTCCCATGTCCCCGGAATCCCGCCGTGGACGTAGCGAGCGAGGCCGACGAGCGTCGCCCAGGTCACGAGGAGGTAGTAGTAGGCGATCGCGGCGCCGGGGATCGGGGCGCGTAGCCGGCCGGCGGCGGCGAGACAGCCCCAGGCGAGCTGGGCGGCGAGCGCCGCTCGGTAGGCGCGTCCGCGCGGCGCGAGCGCGAGGGTGGTCGCGAGCAACGCGACGTGGAGGAGCCCGCTCGAGTAGCGGAGCGTCCGGTGCGAGAACCACTGGATCCGGAAGAGCGGGTCCGTGCCGTGCGTCGGCTCCCCGGCCAGGAGCTGGTACCACGACCAGCGAAACATCCGCGCCTTCCGGCCGTACTCGTCCTCGAGGTTGCGCGCGGGCTTCTCGTACGCGACCGCGTCCGGCTCGTACACGGCGCGGCGGCCGCGCTGGACCATGAAAGCGGGGAGCGCGGCGTCCTGTCCGTACGGCTGCGCGACGAAGTCGCGGCGGCGGACCGCGTAGATGGCCCCGTTTCCGCCGGTCACTGACCCGAGCGCGGACTCGGCCTCGCGGAGGCGAAGTTCGTAGCGCCAGTAGACCCCCTCGCGGTTCGTGCCCGCGGAGTCGCGGAGCTCGAGCCGCCCGGTCACGTAGCCCACGTCCTCGTCGGCGAACGCGCGGACGAGCGTGCGGAGCGCGTCGCGCTCCCACCGCGTGTTCGCGTCCGTAAACGCGAGGACCTCGCCGCGGCCGTCCGTGTGAACGCGGTTGATCGTGGCGAGCTTCCCGCCCCGAGGGCAGCGGACGAGACGGACGCGCGGCTCGCGCGCCGCGATCTCCTCGACGATCGCGTCCGTCCGATCCGTGGACGCGTCCGAGGCGACGACGATCTCGAGGAGCTCCGGCGGGTAGTCGAGCGCGAGGAGGTTCTCGACCCGCCCGCCGATCACGTCCTCCTCGTCGTGCGCCGGGACGATCAGCGTCACGGTCGGCGTCACGTCGGCCTTCCACACCGGCCGGGGGCGGGCGCGCGCGAGCGCGGCCGCCGCGATCGGGTAGCCGGCGTGCGTCCACGCAAGCCCGGCGAAACTCCCCCAGAAGACGGCCCGGCCGATCACCGGCCGACCGCGCGGTAGCGAGGGAAGAAGCCGTCGACCGCGCCGTCGCCGGTGAGCTCGCGGTAGGCATCGGCGTCGTGCACGAGCTTTCCGATCCAGAACTGGCGCCCCCCGTGAGGGGAGAAGCGCTGCTTGAACTCCCACAGCGAGTCCCGCCGGCCGCCGAGACCGCTCCCGAGATGGAGCTCCGCGAAGCCATGCCGCCGCCCCCAGCGCGCCGCCTCGACGAAGAGGAGCTTGCTCGCGCCGACCGAGAAACCGCTCTCCGACGCCGCCCCGAGGTGGTAGTGGAGCCACGGCGGCGTCGCGAGGAGGAGGAGGCTCGCGACGAGCTCGCCGTCGAGGCGCGCGTCGAGGCGAACGAGGCGCTCGTCGAGACGGACGAGCGCCTCCCAGTACGCGGGCGCGAAGAGGTAGAAGGTCTCGGCGGCGCGGCGGCGCATCGCCTCCTCGTAGAGCGCCGCGAAGTCCGCTAGCCGGGGCGGCGCGGCGACGACCGAGACCTCCACCCCCGCCCGCTCGGCCTTCCGGGCGCCGCGACGGTGCATCGCGTGGACGCCGGCCAGGAGGTCCGCATCGGCGAGCGGCCAGCTCGCCGTGTCCGCGAGGCGCTCGAGCACGACCTCGCGCGGCGCCGAGCGCCAGTTCTCGAAGAGCGGGTGGTAGCGGACAAACGTCGTCACGACCCCGCGCTCCGCGCACCACGCCCGGTAGAGGTGGTAGAAGCGCTCTTCGGGCGGATTTCCGGCGCGCCCGACGGGACCGCCGTAGCCGTACGGGGTCGTCGCGTCAACGAGCGCCGACCCGCTCCCGACCTCGCGCAGGATGCACGCGAAGACGGCGTCCCCTGACGAGAGGAACGCGGGGTGCCCCGGATCGAGGAGGCACGACGCCTCGACGTAGTTGCGAAGGAGGTACGCATCGGCGACGCCGAGCTCGTCGAGCAGGGCATCCCAGGCGTCCGGGGCGACCTCGAGGAGCGCGTTCGCCGCTCCGATGCGAGCGTTCACGCCTCGCCCCCCTCGCCCGCAGACCGGTGCCGCGCCCGCTCGATGTTCATCGTGTCCACGACGGGGGTCGGCTCCGGACGGAAGAGCTGGCCGACCGTCCGGAGCAGGATTCTGACGTCGAGCGAGAGGGTCCAGCGCTCGAGGTACCAGGCGTCGTAGCGGAATCGCTCGGGCCAGGTCAGGTCCTCGCGCCCGTGGATCTGCGACCATCCCGTGATCCCGGGCTTCACCTGGAGGCGGTCGCGCTCGTCGTCCGAGTAGTTGGCCGCCTGCTCCACGAGATCGGGTCGAGGGCCGACGAGGCTCATCTCCCCGCGGAGCACGTTCAGAAGCTGCGGCAGCTCGTCCAGTCCGGTGCGCCGAAGAAAGCGCCCGCTCCGCGTGACGCGCGGGTCGCCGGCGACGAGCCCGAACGGGTCCTCGGTCAGCCCCAGGCGCCGCCCGACGGCGACCGCGTCGGGGACCATCGTCCGGAACTTGAACATCGGAAACGGCACGCCGTCCTTGCCCGCGCGCGCGCTGACGAAGAACACGGGGCGGCCGGACTCGAGGACGATCCAGACCACAAGCCCGGCCAGGACCGGCGAGACGAGGACGAGCCCGAGCGTCGCGAGAAGCGGGTCGGCGACCTCCTTCGCCCGCGCCTGGCGCGGATGCCGCTCGAACCCGGTCATGCGCGTTCCGCCCGAACCTCGGTATACACGCGCTCGTGCTCGCCCGCGGCCGCGGCCCACGTAAGCGTCTCGCGTGCCGCGCGGGCGCCGCGCGCCGCCGCAGCGAGCGCTGCCGAGTTCGAGAGGAGGTCGATGCACGCCGCAGCGAGCGCGTCCGGATCGCCGGGCGGCACGACCCGCCCGGCGCCGAACTCGCGGATGGTCGGACCGAGCGAGCCGACGTCCGAGACGACGACCGGCGTCCCATATCCGAGCGCGGTCGCGAGGACGCCGGACGAGTCGAGCTCGCGGTAGGGGAGAACGGCGAGCGCGGCCTCACGGAAGAGCGCGGGCACGTCGGACTCGGGCACGAAGCCGAGTCGCCAGTCGACGTGACCGTCGAGCCCGAGCTCGCCCGCGAGCCTCCGGAGGCGGTCGATCGGGAAGAGCGGCTCTCCCGCGACGACGAGCCGCGCCTCCGGGGCGGCGCGAACGATCGTCGGAAGCGCGCGCAGGAGAACGTCGACCCCCTTGTACGGGCGAAGCAAGCCGAAGAAGAGAAGCGTCGCGCCGGCCGGCTCGCTCGAGACGCGGCACGGCGGCGCCTCGAAGACGGGGTGCGCGATCCGGGCGATCTGCGCCCGCGGAAGCCCGACCCGGGCGAGCTCGTCGACTGCGCGCTGGGAGTGGACGACGACTCGGTCGACGAGGCCGAGCGCCTCGCCCCAGGCGCGCGCGTTCACGGCCCGGCGCGGGAGCACGTCGTGCGCCGTCAGAACCGTCGCGCGCCGAGCGGCGAGCCGCCGAACCCACCGGACGTCGTAGCGTGGGAGTGCGAGCCACTGGACGTGGACGACGTCGGGCTCGAGCGCTTCGATCCGTCCGAGGGACCGGTGCACGCTCGGCACGTACTCGACTCCCTTGAGGACGAGCCGCGCGCGCGAGCGGGGGAAGGGGCGGAGAAGGCGGGCGCTCACCGGCAGGAACGTCTCGTGCCTCTCGTAGCCGTCCGGCG
>JALZGN010000254.1 GCA_030861005.1 Actinomycetota bacterium | reverse complement strand
TTCCGGCAGCGGGGCGGGCGCTCGCCGATCTTGAGGTCGGCGGCCAAGTGACGTTCGTCCTCGGCGCCGAGCGGGCGGGCCTCCCCGCGGACGTCGTCTCCGCGTGCGACGAGCGCGCCTCCATCCCGCTCGCCGGCCACGCCGAGTCGCTGAACGTCGCGATGGCCGGGACGATCGCGCTCTACGAGCGCGCGCGCGCGACCCATACGGTGTCCTCGCCGCCGGCGTAGGGACGCCGGTCGAACCACCCGTAGCAGGCGACCACCTCGAAGCCGGCGCCGACGAGGAGCTCGCGCCAGTCGTGCGGCGGAAGCCAGGCGAGCTGCATGCACGTCTCGCCCGTGTCGCCGCGCACGGCGAGCGTGAGGATGCGGTTCTCCTCGTCCCACTCGGCGCGCTCCCAGATTCCCGGCTCCCGCTCGAGCCAGCGCGCGTGCGTCTCGGCGATGTCGTCGGCGCCGGGGGTGAAGACGTCGAAGACGAACCGTCCGCCCTCGCGAAGCAGGGCGAGCGCTGCGGTCAGGGTCGCCCGCCGCTCGTCGTTCGACTGGAGGTGGAGGAGCGACCGAAACGGCGCCGTCACGAGTGCGAACTGGCCCTCGACGGGCGGGCGGCGGATGTCGCCCTCGCGGAGGTCGAGGAGGGCGTCGACGCCCGCCGCCTCCGCACGTCCGCGGCACACGGCGAGCATCGCCGGCGACGAGTCGATCTCGATCACGGGGACGGCCGCCAGCGCCGTCGGGATCGCGATCCGGCCCGTTCCAACGCCGAGCTCGACCACCGGCCCTCCCGCCGCGAGCGCCTCGCCGACATAGAATCCGACGTCCTCCGTAACGCTCCGGCTCCACGCGTCGTAGAGGTTGGCGATCGCGTCGTACGCGCTCACGGGCGCCACGTTCGGACCGGGGCCTCGTTCCTCACGAAAGGGGACGCGAATAGGCCGATGCTACAGTCGCTCGATGGGCTGGCAGGCCTACGAAAACGAGGCCGTACGCGCGATCGCGACGGCCTCGACGACCGACGCCGTGGAGGCGGCGCGGATCCGTTTTCTCGGTCGCCAGAGCGAGCTGAAACAGGCGCTCCGAGCCGTCCGCGACCGCGAAACCGGGATGACGCTGAACGCGATCCGCGAACGTCTCGAGGAGGCTGTCGAGCGCCGTCGGCGCGCGCTCGAGCGGGCCGAGCTCGACCGCAGGCTGTCGGACGACCGCGTCGACGTGACGCTTCCCGGGCGTCGGCGGCGACGCGGCCACCTCCACCTCATCACCCAAATCCGGCGCGAGGTGGAGGAGATCTTCCTCGGCATGGGGTACGAGGTCGTCGACGGGCGCGAGATCGAGACGACCCGCTACCTCTTCGACGCCCTCAACATGGGCCCCGAGCACCCGACTCGCTCGCGGCTCCATACCTTCTATCTCGACGACGAGCACGTGCTCCGTACGGAGACGTCGCCCTCGCAGATCCACACGATGGAGTCGAAGCCCCCGCCCGTCTTCATGGTGTCGCTCGGCCGTTGCTACCGCCGCGATACGGCGGACGCGACGCACTACCCGATCTTCCACCAGGTCGAGGGGCTCGCCGTCGATCGCGGGATCACGCTCGCCGACCTCAAGGGGACGCTTCGTCATCTGCTCCGGGCGCTCTTCGGCGAGGAGCGAGAAGCGAAGTTCGTGACGCACTTCTTCCCCTTCACGGAACCGTCCGTCGAGGCGCTCGTCTCGTGCTTCCAGTGCGACGGCGAGGGATGCTCGCTCTGCCGCTTCTCCGGCTGGATCGAGATCGGCGGCTCCGGGATGGTCGATCCGAACGTGCTCCGCTTCGTTGGCTACGACCCGGACGAGGTCTCCGGCTTCGCCTTCGGCTGGGGGCTCGAGCGGATGGCGATCCTCCGGCACGGGCTCCCCGACATCCGCGACCTCTGGACGAACGACTTGCGCTTCGTGCGCCAGTTCTGATGCCCTCGACGACGTCCGCGCCGGCGGCGCGTCCCTCGCTCGCGCGGACGCCCGGCCGATGAAGGTTCCCGTCAGCTGGCTGCGCGAGTACGTGCGCGTCGACGCCTCCACGGAGGCGATCGCCGAGCGCCTCTCGGTCTCGACCTGCGAGGTCGAGCGCATCGTCCGCCGCGGAGTTCGGGACGAGGACGGAAACCTCGGGCTCTTTCGCGTGGGGCGGGTCCTCGAGGCGGCAAAGCACCCGGACGCCGACCGCCTCCAGGTCTGCCGGGTCGACGTCGGCGACGGCGAGCCGCGGCAGATCGTCTGCGGCGCCTGGAACTTCGGCCCGGGTGCGACCGTGGCCGTCGCCCTCCCAGGCGCCACGCTTCCCGGCGGACTTCGCCTCGAGCGGCGCGAGCTCCGCGGTCAGGTGTCCGACGGGATGATCCTGGCCGAGGACGAGGTCGAGCTGGGGACCGACCACTCCGGGATCATGATCCTCGACGGGGCGCTTCCGATCGGGACGCCGCTCGCCGACGTGCTGCCGCTCGTGGACGAGGTCCTCGAGGTCGAGACGACGCCCAACCGCCCCGACCTGCTCTCCGTCTACGGGATTGCTCGCGAGGTGGCAGCACTCTTCGACGGAGAGCTCGCCGCCTGGCCCGGCCGCGAGCCCGCGCGCGCCGGCGACGAGCCCGTTCCGATCGCCGTCGAGGACCCCGAGGGCTGCCCCCGTTACATCGGGCGGCTCTTCCGAGACGCCGCGATCGCGCCGTCGCCCGTCTGGCTCAAGGCTCGGCTCCTGGCCGCCGGGATGCGGCCCATCTCGAACGTCGTCGACGTGACGAACTACGTCATGCTCGCGCTCGGCAACCCGCTCCACGCCTTCGACTGGGACACCGTTCGCGGCGGGATCGTCGTTCGGCGGGCGCACAACGGCGAGAGGCTCACGACGCTCGACGGTCAGCTCCGCGACCTCGACCCGCGCGACCTCCTGATCGCCGACCACGAACGCGCCGTCGCCCTCGCGGCGGTCATGGGCGGCGAGGAGAGCGAGGTCACCGACGGCACGACGAGCCTTCTGCTCGAGGCGGCGAACTTCGAGCCCGTCACCGTCCTTCGCACGTCCGAGCGGCTCGCCCTTCGAACCGAGGGCTCGAACCGCTGGGAGAAGGGGGTCGACCCGCATCTCGCCGAACACGCGGCGCGCCTCGCGACCGAGCTGATCGTCGAGCTTGCGGGCGCCCGCTGGACGGGTGTCGTGGACGTGCACGCCGGACTCCCGGAGCCGCCCCGGGTCACCCTCCGGCCGGAGCGGACGAGCACCGTCCTCGGCTTCGAGGTCGCGGCGAGCGAGCAGCACGAGATCCTCGCGCGCCTCGGCTTCGAGCTCGATGGACGCGTTCGTGTCCCGACGTGGCGGGCGCGCGACGTGACGCGCGAGATCGACCTCGTCGAGGAGGTCGCTCGCTTCAAGCTCGACGAGGTGCCCTTCACGTTCCCGGCGCGGCGCGAGCTCTACGGCCGCCTCGATGCCCTCCAGAAGCTCCGCCGGCTCGTCGAGGACGTCCTCGTCGGCTGCGGCCTCGACGAGGCCTACACCCCGAGCCTCGTCGCCGGCGACCCGGATCCCAACGCCCTGCGGCCCTCGAACCCGATGACGGCCGAGCAGGCGATCCTCCGAACGACGCTCATCCCGAGCCTCTTCGAGGCCGCAAGCCGAAACCGCGAGATCGGAAACGAAGACGTCGCGCTCTTCGAGATCGCCCGCGTCTACCTGCCGGGCGGCGACCTCGCGTCGGAGCGACGCCGAGTCGCGGCGGTCCTCGCCGGGGACTACCTCGACGCGAAGGGTGTGGTGGAAACGCTGCTCGAGGCGCTCAAGCTCGAGCCCGTGTTCGAGCGAGGGAAGCACGAGCTCCTCCACCCGGGCAAGACGGCCTCGCTCGCGCAGGGCGTCGTCGGCGAGCTGCACCCGTGGCTCGGGGAAGGGTGGGCCGCGTTCGAGCTCGACCTCGAGACGCTCCTCGACGCCCTTTCGGATCGAGTCCTCTACCAGGAGGTGATCCCGTTCCCGGCCGTCCGGCAGGACCTCGCGTTCGTGGTCGACGAGGACGTCCCCGTCGCCGCCGTACTCGCGGCCGCGCGCGAGGCGAGCCCCGACCTTCGCGAGATCCGCGTCTTCGACGTCTACCGCGGCGGCCAGATCGCCGACGGGCGAAAGTCGATCGCCTTCCGCGTCGCCTTCCAGTCTCGCGAGCGCACGCTTTCGGACGAGGACGCCCGCCGAATCCGCGAGCGGATCGTGCAGGTCCTCGCGGACCGCTTCCGCGCCGAGCTGCGCGCGTAATCGGATCCGATTCCGGTCGATCACGGCGGTACCGGTCTCGGTAACGTAGTTTTCGGATCCGAAATCTGGCATACTCCGGCGATCGACGACTGCGGGAGGGGACCGATGGGCGAGAACGGGCGGGTGACGGAGGCGTTGGAGGCCGCGTGGCGCGGCGAGCGATGGGCGGGGATCGAGCGCCCGTACGGGGTCGAGGACGTCGCGCGGCTCGCAGGGTCTCTCGCCATCGAGCACACGCTCGCGCGCCGCGGCGCGGAGCGACTCTGGACCCTTCTCCACGAGGAAGACTACGTCGCCGCGCTCGGCGCGCTCACGGGCGGCCAGGCGGTCCAGATGGTGCGCGCGGGCCTAAAGGCGATCTACCTCTCCGGCTGGCAGGTCGCCGGCGACGCGAACCTCGCCGGCGCCACCTATCCCGATCAAAGCCTCTATCCGGTGAACAGCGCGCCTGCGCTCGTCCGGCGACTGAACAACGCCCTCCTCCGCGCCGACCAGATCGAATCGGCCGAGGGCGGCGCGAGCCGCGACTGGGTCGTGCCGATCGTCGCCGACGCCGAGGCCGGGTTCGGTGGGCCGCTGAACGCGTTCGAGCTCATGAAGTCGATGATCGAAGCGGGCGCGGCGGGCGTCCACTTCGAAGATCAGCTCGCATCCGAGAAGAAGTGTGGCCACCTCGGGGGGAAGGTTCTCGTCCCCACGGGCCAATTCGTCCGCACGCTCGTCGCCGCCCGGCTCGCCGCCGACGTCGCCGGCGTGCCGACCGTCCTCGTGGCGCGGACCGATGCCTTGAGCGCGACCCTCCTCACGACCGACGTCGATGAGCGCGACCGACCCTTCCTGACCGGTGAGCGAACCGCCGAGGGTTTCTTCCGCGTTCGGCCCGGGATCGAGGCGCCGATCGCGCGGGCGCTCGCGTACGCCCCGTACGCCGACGTGATCTGGTGCGAGACGTCCACACCCGACCTCGACGAGGCGCGGGTCTTCGCCGACGCGATCCACGAGCGCTTCCCCGGGAAGCTCCTCGCCTACAACTGCTCCCCGTCGTTCAACTGGCGCAAGCACCTGGGCGACGACGAGATCGCGCGCTTCCAGCGCGAGCTCGGCGCGATGGGCTACAAGTTCCAGTTCATCACGCTGGCCGGGTTCCACTCCCTGAACGCGGCGATGTACGAGCTCGCGCTCGGGTACGCGGCCGAGGGGATGCCGGCGTACGTTCGCCTCCAGGAGCACGAGTTCGAGCTCGAAGGCGAGGGGTACACGGCGACGCGACACCAGCGCGAGGTCGGAGCCGGGTACTTCGACGCCGTCCTCGACGCCGTCACGGGGGGAGAGAGCTCGACGCTCGCGCTCAGGGGCTCGACCGAGGAGGCGCAGTTCGCCCCGGCCGGGACGCTCGCGGGGCCGTGACGGACGGGACGAAGGCCGACGAGCTCGCCGTCGAGCTCGAGCAGGAGATCGTCTCGGGCGAGATCGCGCCCGGGTCGGTCCTTCGGCAGGACCAGCTCTCCGCCCGCTTCGGCGTCTCGAGGACGCCCGTCCGCGAGGCGCTCGGCCGGCTCACGGCGCTCGGGCTGGTCTCGTTCGAGGCGAATCGAGGCGCGCGCGTGCGGACGCTTGCCCACGACGCCCTCTACGAGGCGTTCCTCGTCCGCGCCGAGCTCGAGAGCCTCGCGACCGAGCTGGCGGCAGCCAAGCGGACAGACGCCGACATCGCCGAGCTCGAGGCGGCGAACGCGCGGTTCGCCGAGGCGACCGAGCGCCTGGCGGACGCGCGCGAGGACGACCGCTGGGGCCTGACGCGCGCGTGGGTCCGACGCAACCACGCGTTCCACGACGTGATCTACCGGATCGCCGCCGCGCCGATGGTGGAGAGGATCGCGAAGAGTGCGCGCCGGACGTTCTCGGGGTCGGCCGTCTGGAACGCGGGAAGCCTCGACGTCAGCGAGCTCTTCGAGCTGAACGTTCGCCAGCACCGCGCGATCAGCGAGGCGGTCGCCGCCGGCAGCGCCGCGGGAGCGCGCGCGCTCGCGCGGGAGCACGTGCTCTCGTCCTTCCACCTCCTCGAGACGGTGCTGCGAGAGTCGCGGGAGGGCGTCGACGAGCTCCGCCGGTCGGCTAGCGCCGGCGGCCGCCGAACAGGCGGCTGAAGACGCCGCCGAGCGCACCCGGCCGCCAGCGGACGACCGGGACGTCGTCGTACTTCGGAAGCGCCTCGATCTCGTCCTGCGTGAGCGAGACGCGAACCTGCTCGGGCCAGATCCCGACGACGCGCTCGGCGGCGACGAACCGCTCGCCGCGGAACGTCTCGACGAGGACGGCAAGCCCCGTGAAGACGTCGGCCTCGGGGTCGCCGACCACGCGGCTCACACGCCCTGCCCGGCGACCGTCGGCCGAGAGGAGGTCGGCGTCCTCTTCGATCGCCTTCCACGAGACCTGCGGTCGTTCGCGCTCGTTCACACGGCTCGTCCGCCGATCCGCCAGACCGGGCCCTGGGTGGCGACCGGGCGCGCGTCGGACACGACCTGGACGAGCGAGAGCCGGCCCGTGATCCGCTCCTGGTCGAGGCGCTCGCACGAGCGCCGCGCCATCCCGGGCGAGACGCCGTAGCCGACTCGCCGCGCGACGCGGAAGCGGAAGGAGCGCGAGCCGGGGAGCCGTGCCGGGTTCGTCGGGACGATGAGGAGAGCCGCCCGCTCGAGGAAGTCGCTCGAGTCGAGGTCGAGCTGGGCGAGAAGGTGGGACCAGTCGGGGGGAAGCCCTTCGAGGAGCGCGAGCCAGTGGCCGGCCAGCCCGCGAGCGGGGGTGATCGCCTCCCCGTCCCGCTCCTCGTCGGTTGCGCCTCCGGCCGTGAGCACGGAGAGCTGGCCGCCGATCCCATCGTCGTCGAGCCGATGGAGCACGCGGCGAAAGAGCGCGGCGCTCGTCCCGATCGGCCGGGCTTCCCGCACGACGTCGATGCGAAAGCTCGAGTCGCGCCGGGCGGGGGCGGCCGGGCCGAGCACGAGCGCCGCACGGCGCGCCTGCTCCGGCTCGTCCAGCGCGAGCGAGAGGGACACCGCTTCCCAGGCGCGAGGCAGGTCGGCCAGGATCTCGGACCACTGCTCGGCGAGCCTCACGGCGCCGGATGCTAGCGTGTCACCGACCGTGGCCTTAGCCGAGCAGAAGGGCGAAGCCCGCCCCGGCGCGACGGTCGACAGCCTCCCGAGAGAGACGCTCGTCGACTTCCTGCGCGGGATGCTCCTCATCCGCCGCTTCGAAGAGACGGTGGAGGAGCGGTTTCGTGCGGGCGAGCTCCCCGGCTTCCTGCACGTGGCCATCGGGCAGGAGGCGGTCGCGGTCGGGGTTTGCCGCGCGCTCGAGGACGGCGACGTCATCGCCTCGACGCACCGCGCCCACGGTCACACGCTCGCGAAGGGGACGCACCCGAACGAGCTCATGGCCGAGCTCTACGGGAAGAGGGAGGGCTGCAGCGGCGGCTACGGCGGCTCGATGCACCTCTACGACGTCGACCGGGGAAACCTCGGCGCGAACGCCGTCGTGGGCGGTGGCTTGCCGGCCGCCGTCGGCGCCGCGCTCGCCTTCAAGATGCGTGGCGAGCGTCGCGTCGCCGTCGCGTTCTTCGGGGACGGCGCCACGAACATCGGGACGTTCCACGAGTCGCTGAACCTCGCGCAGCTCTGGCGCGTCCCCGCCGTCTTCGTGTGCGAGAACAACCACTACGCCGAGTCGACGCCGGCGCGCCAGCAGCTTCCGATCGACGATCTCGCGAAACGGGCGGTCGCCTACGGGATGACCGAGACGACGGTCGACGGCCAGGATGTCGAGGCCGTCTACCGGAGAGCGACGGAGGCGCTCGCCCATGCACGCGGCGGGGACGGGCCGGTCTTTCTCCTCTGCGAGACGTACCGCCTGACCGGCCACTACGTCGGCGACCCGCAGGTCTACCGCCCGAAGGAGGAGATCCGCGAGCTCCGCCGGATCGAGGATCCGATCGAGAAGCTTCGCCGGGCGATCGAGCTCGCGGGCGACGAGTGGGACGCGCTCGACGGAGAGGCGACGAAGACCGTGGAGGCCGCCGTCGAGTTCGCGAAGAACGGCACCGACCCCGAGCCCGAGGACGCGCTCGCGAACGTGTATGCCTAGCTTCACGCCGCGGGAGACGGGAAGCGCTCTTCGCGACTCATGAGCGCCCTCACGTATCGCGAGGCCGTCCGGGACGCGATGAGCGAGGCGATGCGCCGGGACGAGAGCGTCTTCATCATGGGGGAGGACATCGCGGAGATGGGCGGCTCCATGGGCGTCACCCAGGGGATGCTCGAGGAGTTCGGGCCGGAGCGCGTCAGGAACACCCCGATCTCGGAGATGGCGATCGTGGGGGCGGGGATCGGCGCTGCGATCGCGGGGATGCGGCCGATCGTCGAGGTCATGTACCAGGACTTCACGACGCTCGCGATGGAGCAGCTCGTGAACCAGGCGGCGAAGCATCGCTACATGTCCGGCGGGCAGCTGAAGGTGCCGCTCACCGTTCGCACGCAGGGCGGCGCCGGCTGGTCGCCGGGAGCGCAGCACGCGCAGCAGCTCGAGGGGTGGTTCGTGCACGTCCCCGGCCTCAAGGTCGTGTTCCCGTCGACGCCCGCGGACGTCCGAGGCCTCCTCTGGAGCTCGATCTACGAGGACAACCCGGTGATGTTCTTCGAGCACCGGACGCTCTACGGAATCAAGGGCGAGGTGCCCGACGAGATCGAGCCGATCGAGCTCGGCCGCGCCCGTGTTCACCGCGAGGGCGACGACGTCACCGTGGTCGCGACCGGCCGGCTCGTCCACGAGGCTCTCGCGGCGGCGAAGGAGGCCGAGGAGGACGGGATCTCGGTGGAGGTCGTCGACCCGCGAACGCTCCTCCCGCTCGACGAGGACGCGCTCGTCGAGTCGGTGAAGAAGACGAACCGATGCGTCGTCGCACACGAGGCCGTCGTTCGGATGGGCTTCGGGGCGGAGGTGGCCGCGCTCGTCCAGGAGCGCGCGTTCGACTACCTCGACGCCCCTGTCGAGCGCGTGGGCGCGAAGTTCGCGCCGCTTCCCTTCGCACCGGTGATGGAGCAGTACGTCGTGCCCCATGCTGCGGACGTCCTCGCCGCCATCAAACGAACCGTCGCCCGAAACGGCGCCTGATGGCGAGCGAGATGACGCTGCCGCGCCTCGGTCAGGGCATGGAGTCCGGGACGATCGTCCGCTGGCTCAAGTCGGAGGGCGATCTCGTCGAGAAGGGGGAGCCCCTCTACGAGCTCGACACCGAGAAGGTGACGCAGGAGGTGGAGGCGGACGCCTCCGGCGTCCTCCTCAAGATCCTCGTCCAGGAGGGCGAAGTGCCGGTTGGCCAGCCGGTCGCCGTGATCGGTGACGAAGGCGAGGAGGTCGAGGCGAGCGGTGAGGAAGGCGAGGAGGTCGAGGCGGTAACGGAGGCGACGACCGCCGAGGAGGCGGAGGAGGGCGAGACCCCCGACCGTGTCCGCCCGGACGAGGGCGGCGCCGAGCTGGGCGTCGAGAAGCCGGCCGAGGCGCCCGAGCGCGAGGACGAGCGCGAGCGCGGACGGCGGAGGCGGGCAGAGGACGAGCCGACCCAGAGCGCGGAGCCCGACGCGGCGCCGCGGGCCGCGCGGCGCGACGGCGGGCGCGTCAAGGCCTCCCCGCTCGCCCGGCGCCTGGCGAAGGAGCGCGGGGTCGACCTCGCGGACCTGCGGGGAACGGGGCCCGAAGGCCGGATCGTCGCCGAGGACGTCGAACGGGCGAGAGTCGCTCCCGCGCCGGCGGCAACCGAGACGGCTCCCGCCGAGGGGGAGGTCGTCCCGTTCACCGAGATGCGGCGCGCGATCGCCCGTCGGATGAACGAGGCGTGGCAGGCGCCGCACTTCCAGATCTCGCTTTCGGCCGATATGCGAGCGGCCCTGCATCTGCGGGCGGCGCTCGTCGAGCGGCTGCGCGAGGGCGACGCGAAGCCGACCGTCTCGGACCTCCTGACGAAGGCGTGCGGGACGGCGCTCATGCGCCATCCGGAGGTGAACGCGCACTTCGAGGGCGACGCCGTCCGCCTCTTTCCGACCGCGAACATCGGCATCGCGGTCGCCGTCGAGCGCGGCCTCCTCGTTCCCGTCATCCCGAGCTGCGAACGCAAGACGCTGCCTGAGCTCGCCGCGGCGCGCGCGGAGGTCGTCGCTCGCGCGCGGGCGGGGAAGATCCGCGAGCGCGACCTCGAGAACGGGACGTTCACGATCTCGAACCTCGGGATGTACGGCGTCGAGCGCTTCGTCGCCGTCTTGAACTCCCCGCAGGCTGCGATCCTCGCGGTCGGCGCGATCGCCGAGCGAGCCGTCATCGAGGACGGAAACATCGTCGCGCGCCCGCTCATGGAGCTGACGCTCTCCTGCGACCACCGAGCGGTCGACGGCGCGACGGCCTCGGAGTTCCTCAGGTCGGTGAAAGACCTCCTCGAGGAGCCTGGGTTGATGCTGTGAGCGTCTGGTACGGCGTAACGGATCTCGAGCGGGCGCGCGCCTTCTATACGGAGAAACTGGGCTTTCGGGAGCTCTACCGGGACGCCGAGGGCAAGTGGATGCGCCTCGTGCGCGACGGGGCCGAGCTCGCGGTCGCCGAGACGCCCGACCGGACGGGCGCGGTGCTCGCGATCGACGTCGACGACGTCAAGGCGGAGGCGGAGCGACTCCGGCGGGAGGGGATCGACGTCGGCGTGGTCGTCGAGATCCACGGGACGATCCGGCTCCTCGACGTGTTCGATCCCGACGGAAACCGTCTGCAGCTGACGCAGGACCTCTAGCGAAGAGGCATCGCCGAGGCCGCACCGGCCTGCGCGGGCGCCAGCCGATCCCTCCTTCGAGGGATGCCCGTCTGGCACGGGCGGGGGAAGCGAGCGTGCTGGGTAGGATCGCGCTAGCGAGCGAAGGGGGAGGCCCAATGGAATGTGACGTCGCCGTCCTCGGCGGCGGGCCGGGTGGCTACACGGCGGCGATCCGCGCGGCCCAGCTCGGGGCGAGAGCCGTCTGCGTGGAGAAGGAGCCGGCGCTCGGCGGAACGTGTCTGCGCGTCGGCTGCATCCCGACGAAGGCGTGGGTGCAGACCGCCTATGCGATCAAGGAGGCGGAGGAGACGTTTGCCAAGCTCGGCGTGAACGTCGGGCCGCCCGAGCTCGACTTCGCCAAGGCGAACGAGTGGAAGGCGGCGATCGTCAAGCAGCTCACCGGCGGCGTCGCGACGCTCTTCAAGGCGAACGGCGTCGAGTGGGTGAAGGGGATGGGCCGCTTCCAGGACGCGCACACGATCGCGGTCGAGGGCGGCGAGGAGGTCTCGTTCAAGAGCGCGATCGTCGCGACCGGCTCCTACCCGCTTCGCCCGCCGATCGACGGCATCGACTCCTCGCGGTGCCTCGATTCGACCGGCCTCCTCGACCAGACGGAGGTTCCCGGCCGCCTCGTCATCCTCGGCGGCGGGATCATCGGCTGCGAGTTCGCGTCCATCTTTCGCCGCTTCGGGAGCGAGGTGACCGTGATCGAGATGCTGCCCTCGCTCATTCCGATGGAGGACGCCGACGCCCAGAAGGAGCTCGGGAAGCAGTTCGGGAGGCGCGGAGTCACGCTTCACCTCGGGACGACGTGCTCGAAAGTGGAGGAGACGGCCGACGGGCTCCGCGTCCACTTCGGCGAGGGCGAGAGAGTGGAGTGCGACCTCATGCTCGTCGCTACGGGCCGCGGGCCGCTCGTCGAGGGTCTCGGGCTCGAGGAGATCGGGGTCGAGTTCGACCGCAGGAAGGGGATCGCGGCCGACGAGCACCGCCGAACGACGGTGCCGCACATCTACGCGGTCGGCGACTGCGCGGGCTACTGGCAGCTCGCCCACACCGCGTTCCGCGAGGGGGAGGTGGCCGCGGAGAACGCGACGGGGCACGAGGCCGTTGTCGACAACCGGGGCGTCCCGCGTCCGATCTACACGGACCCCGAGGTCGCGGCCGTCGGCCTAACGGAGCAGGAGGCGCGCGAGCAGTACGGCGAGGACGTCTCGACCGGGACGTTTCCGTGGGCCGCGAACGGGCGGGCGATGATGCAGAACGAGACGATCGGCTGGGTCAAGTCGATCCACGAGACGCGCTACGGCGAGCTGCTCGGCATCGTGATGGTCGGGCCGCACGTCACCGACCTGATCGAGGCCGGCGTCGTGGCACTCGACGCGGAGTCGACGGTCGAGACGGTCGCGGACGGGATGGCGGCACACCCGACGCTCTCCGAGGCGGTGAAGGAAGCGGGGCTCGTTGCGCTCGGCCGCCCGATTCACGTTCCGAACAAGAGGCGACGGGCGGGCGCGCCGGCGTAGCGGCGCACCGGCCGGTGGGCGGCGGAAGCACGGCGCAAGAATCGGCGGGCGGCCGCATCGAAGAGACCGCAGACGCCGTTCTCCGGGAGAGAGACGATGGCCACTCTGACCGCGCAGCCGTCGAAGCGCGAGGTTCGCGGGTCGTTCGACGCCCTCTACCGGGCGTACGTCCGGGACGTCTACGTGTTCGCCCTCAGCATGCTCGGCAACGCCGACGACGCCGAGGACGTGGCCCAGACGACGTTTCTGAACGCCTATCGGGCGCTCGAGCGCGGCGAGCGCGTGCGAAACGGCCGCGCTTGGCTCCTCGCGATCGCCCACAACGTCTGTCGCCAGCGCTTCCGCACGGCCGCGCGCCGCCCGCAGGAGGTCGAGCTCGATCCTGAGGCCGTCGAGGCGTACGTCGACGAGGATGCCCCGAGCGCGCACGAGATCCGCCACGCGATGAGCCAGCTCTCGTTCAGCCAGCGGACGATCCTCGTGCTGCGGGAGATCGAAGGGCTCACCTACGAGGAGATCGCGGAGACGATGGGACTCTCGCTCTCGGCGGTCGAGACGCTCCTCTTCCGAGCGCGTCAGGCCCTTCGCGAGCAGCTCGAAGTGGCCGAGCACGACCTCGGCTGCGACGCGATCCAGCGCCTCATCTCCCTCCAGCTCGACGGCAAGCTCGCGCGCCGCGACAAGGGGCTTCTGCGCGCGCACCTTCGAAGCTGTAGCGAGTGCGCGCGCTTCGCGCGAAGCGAACGCGCTCGCAAGCGGGTCATGCCGAGCCTGCTCGCTGTCCCGCTTCCCGTCGGCCTGAGCGGCGCGTTCGAGGCGGGCGGCGTCGGTGGCGCGACCCTCGTCACGTCGAAGGTCGCCGCGCTCGCGGTGAGCGCGGCCCTCGTCGGGACGGGCGCACTCGTCGAGACCGGCATCCTCCCCGCCCCCGGGGAGTCGAAGCGGGCGAGCG
>JALZGN010000220.1 GCA_030861005.1 Actinomycetota bacterium | reverse complement strand
GGCTCGCCTCTGTCTTCGCGGGGTTGACCGTCTCCTACTACGCCGACCTCGCTCCCGGTGGCGCGATCGTCCTGCTCGCCGCCTGTGCCTTCGTCGTGACGTCCGGCCTGGAAGCGATGAGCTCCCGCCTGCGCGGCGGGTGAGGCGCTCGCTTCCCCCCGCAGCCGACGATGACAGGCGCCCGCCGCCCGTCGTTCGCATGCTCCACCTGGGCGCGCCCTGCGCGCTTGCGGTCGGCCAGCGCGCGCTCGTCTTCTCGCCGACGCCGGAGCCCGCGGACGTGAAGGCGAGCCGGACGCCGATCGTGGTGGTCGTCTTCGACGAGTTCACCGGCCAGACGCTCCTCGACGCGCGCAATCGGATCGACCCGGTGCTGTTTCCGAACTTCGCGAGGCTCGTCCGCGACGGCGGCGTCTACTACCGAAACTACACCGCCGCCGGGGACGAGACGACGCGCGTCATCGCCGCGCTCCTGACCGGCGACAAGCGGCACGAGCACACCCTTCCGATCGTGCGGCGTACGCGCACAACCTGTTCACGCTCCTCGGCCGGGCGACCGGCTCGTGGTCACCGAGGAGGCGAGCGGCCTCTGCCCGCCGAACGTCTGCGAGGGGGTCGGCGAGCGCGGCTCGCGCACGAGGCGCGAGAGCGGCTTGCTCGAGGACGCCGCGCTCGTGTATCTCCATCGGTCGCGCCATCCGCGCTCGAGGACCGCCTGATATCGCCGCGGCGCTCGGGTGGACGGCGATGCTGAGGCGACTCACGCGTCTACTTCACGTTCCTCGCGCCACCCCGGTTCTTCCTCGCGGGCGCGAACCACGCGCAGGTCTTCCTCGTCGCGGGATGCGGCGCGAGGCGCCGGCTCGAGCAGGTGGCGGCGAGCTCGGGCTAACGCTGGGACGAGCAGCTACTCGATAAGGAAGTGGTACGGCGCTTCCCGGCTGAGCGAGAGGTCCCGGCGCGGGCCGCTGAAGTGAGGCAGGAGAGTGAGCATCGCGCCGCCAGCCTTCTCACGCTCAGTCGGCTGCGCGGGGTGGCGGATGAGGTGCGCGCGGATGTCGGCAGGGAGCTGCCGCCAGGACGGCGCGAAGTTAAGGATCAGGCAGTCGCGCCTTCTTGCCTGCGTATTCGGATGCGTGCCGTGCAGCAAGCGGTAGTCGATGACGACGGCGTCGCCGGCGCTCGCCGCCACCGTGACCTGGTCCGGATGGTCGCTCATCGCCGGGTGGCTCGCCTCGAGATCGCCTTCGGCGTGTGCGTGCGCGTCCGGTAGCAGCGCGTGCAGCGGCAAGCTCCGCCGGTGCGAACCGGGAAGCACTCGCAGGGCACCGGTGCGCTCGTCTGTCTTGTCGAAATAGCAGAGGAGCGCAATCTGTGGCGCTGAGGGCTCGAACGTGACGGGATGGCACCAGCACCACCAGTCCTGGTGCCACCAGAGCGCGGGACTTCGCGGCTCCTTCACGCTCACGTAGCCCGAGATCCACTTGATGTCGCTGGCTCCGACCTCGTCGACGACCCGCTCGATCCGCCGCGCGGCGCCCAGCACGCGCTGAACCAGCAGGTCGGTCCAGCGTAGAGGCACGAGCGTGTTGTGCGGACGGTCACATCCTGGCCGAAGGGGTTTCGCGAGGACGAGCTCGACCTCCGTCCGCGCCTTGCGGAGTTCGGAGTCGTCAAGAAAGGCCGGGAGAACGAGAAACCCGTCTCGCCGGAGACCGTTGTCGTGAGCCGCGACGGATTGCCGCGAGGAGCGCATCAAAGCCGACCATGAACAGGACGACCAGCCGGTAGCTCCACGACCAGCGCCCGAGTTGGCGGCCCGAGTGGCAGCCAGGTGACAACCAGCAGCACCATGCCGGGGACGCCGTAGTCGGGGAGGGGCGAGGCCTCGAGCCACTCCGCCTTCGCCCCAGCCCTTTGGGGTCGCTCAGCAGGCGGTAGCCGCCGAACAACGCGCCGACGCCGACGCGTCGCTAACCCTCCTCCCCGTCGATTTGCGGGCCGCCGTGCTCACTCAGAGCGGCCGCAATCGACGCCGCCCAACTGGCGATCGCTTCCCACTCGCGGTAGTCGCCTTCCGTAGCACGCACGGCTTTCATCACGGCGCGCTCCTTGAAGCCGAGAAGGCTGGTGTCGACCTTGCCGGCGAAGAGGCGGTGCTCGCGCGGCGCGATGAGATCGATGATCTCGTGGACGCTCACCGCTTGCTCAGCGTCGGGCTTCGGCGGGTCGCCGAGCGGGCCGCTGCTGAAAATCCAGACCGGCCGCCGCGCCAGCTCATCGCGATGCGCATGGACGAGGCGCTTCGCCGAGTCGACCCAGTGACCCATGTAGATGG
>JALZGN010000115.1 GCA_030861005.1 Actinomycetota bacterium | reverse complement strand
GCCTTCGCGCGATCGCGGGCCGCTCGCAGACGAACCTCGGCGACACCGGCGTCGGGGCGCTCCGCGTATTGAGCCGCCAGACGGTCCCGCTCCGCAGCCTCGTGATCGCGTTCCGCGGCGGCACGATCTCGCTCCTCCGCGGTCGCCAGCCTCTCCGACGCAGACTCGTCCCGCAACACCGACACGTCGTAACGGGTATTAGCTGCGTGCTCCCGGGCTGACCTCGTCCGCTCGTGAAGGACGGGATCGCCACCCGCCGCCAAATCTTGATCAGAAGCATGCTGATCCTCGGCGGAACTTTCGCTGTCACGGTCGCTCGCCGTCTGATCGTGATCGGACCAGGTCTGATCCTGGTCGCTCGCGGTCTGGTCGCGCTCAGACAGGGTCTGCTCATCGGTCGAGGCCGGGTCCGCCTCAGGGATGAGACCGGAACCACCGCAGGTCGGGCATTTCGCTAGCCGGGGCAAAACCGCCCGCTCCCCGACTCCATTGTGCTGAACACAACGCGAGGATTGTAGCTTGGCGCACCAGGCTCTCGACCGGCCTCCGACGTGAATCTTGCGGCCGGAGGCCGCCGTCGACGAGCGTCTCGCCGACCGTCGCGAGCTCCGATGACGTCGTCGCCTCGGTTCCCGACGAGACGGTCTTTTCGGCGATCACCGCGGAGGCGGTCGTGTCCGGTGGCGGTCCGTGTCCGGTGCCGCTGTAGATGGTGTCCGCGCGGGCCGGCCGAAGAGCCGGTCATTGCCCTTCGACACCAGGAAACCGCATGGAAGGTGAACAGGGAACAAGACGAAGCAGATCGAAAAGGCCTGAACCCCGCGTTCGCGCTCGGGCAGAGCGCGGCGCTTCCAGCTGGAACAGGGCCGGCAGACTCGAACCGCGCCAGAGGCGGCTGTTCGTAGTGTCGACAGCGAGTGGACGCGACCCGGCGATGAGCCCCGACCCGCGGTCCGTGGTGGCGCAGGAACTCTTCGACGATGTGCTCCTCGCGACGAAACGAACCCCCAACGATGAACTACGTACGTTCAGGACGAGAACTGCGATCCAACGGCCTGGCCGGCCGCTCGCCGCGTTGGGGCTACCCGACCGCGTGGCGGAGCAGTGGGCGGCATAGCCAGCGGGGGCATATATGCATCATTGATGCGGAAGAGCCTAGAGCTCGCCCGCGAGGCCAACGCTGTCAGTTCGCGGTGCGACTCGCTCCGCAGCTTCGGCTGTTGAGCGACCTGGTGGAAGAAGTGTTGCTACCCCAAGTCGCTGCCGATACACGAAGCGTGATCCACCACCCGCGCAGAGCGTCGTCGCTGGTTGGTTGGGGCGCTCTCCTCGCCTGTCTGGGCCTCGTCGGGTGCAATGCTTCATCGAGCGCAGGGAGCTCGGAGGACTATCCGCTCGTCGAGCCGACGCAGCCGGAGAGGCAACCGCCTATCACGACCGCAAACGGGGCAGTCGTGAGTCTCCCCGCACTACCTACCGTCTACACGACTGATCCGAGCCCGACGTGCGAGCGAGTGGTCGCCACCTTCCATGACGGAAGCCAACCGGCACGGCGGCCGGTTGTCATCCCGCCGGCACCCGGCCTGCAGGCGGCCGCGATCACGAAGCGCACGACGCGCTTGGAGTGGTCGTTTCGCGACCTTCCTGCCGACTGCCGGCCCGTAGCCGTTCTCGTTTCGGTGCGCAACGGATCAGACGCCAGCGCGACGCCGACAACCAAGCAGGCCGGAGTCGATGACGCAAAGGCGAGTACGGAGATCACCTATCCCGATTTCCTCCCACCGCCGGACGTCGCGATCGCAAGCGCCTACTCACGACAAGGGCGCTCAAGCCGCACGGTGTCAGTGCTGATTAGGCGACCGGCCAACCTGCCGTAGGACGCGCCGGAGCCGGCGCAACCCTCGCCGCGCGTGCGCGGATCCCGATCGTGTGCGCGGGTGTGGGGGGTCGTGGTAACCGGGCCGCTCGTAGCCGGGAGGAACGATCTCGGTTCCCTCGGGGTCGGACGTCTGTGTCTTCGACTACTTCGCGAGCAACGAACCGCTGAGGCCGAGACTCGCGGCCGACGGTGCGGCCAGTGCCTGTTGCGGTTGGAATGCCTAGCGAGGCAACTCGCATCGGAGAATGCATCTGCGTCTCGCGGGTTACTACTCGTCGTAGCAGGACGTAACGATCGGCGACCGGACGGGGCTACGGCTGAAGCTTCTCCTCGAAGACGATCAGGTCGCTGACGGCCTCGCCGTCGATCTGGAACGCGTAGCAACCGTCCGCCCGAATCCTCGTTGTGCTCAGACGCGAAGCGCCATCCGTTCCGCATCGCACGCCCCATCGACGAAAACGCGTTCGTTCGCTCGTCCAGCGCCCTGCCGTGAGGTCAAGCTCCCACGAGGGAGTCGCAGCTGACCCAAACCCGATCCTTCCCGGACCGTCGATCTCGCGGCCGCGAACGAGCACCGTTCCTCGGTACTCGGGATCGCTGATCCAGACGGTTTCGCCGCTTGCCCATATACCGCCGCCTCGCCACCCACTTCGGTGAGAGCCGCTCTGCCCGGGCGAAAAGGCGTCGAGTAGGCGCGGGATCCCCGTGATGCGGCGTAGACGGGGCCATCTCGGAGCGCGGCTTCACCAGGCCGTCCCGGCACCAACGTCGTCGCCGGCGATAGTGCGGGGGTCAGTCGGCACGTCCCGCGCGGCAGGCGCGGGAGGCGTAGCGGCCGGGCGCGAAGCTGCGCGAGCGTTGGGGCGCAGTCAGCTTCCCTCGGGGGGAAGTGACGCGATCACGCGACGAAGGGTCGCGACTGTCTCTCGGAACGGTTCCCACGCGTGCAGGCTGAGGGCGTACTGAGTGTCCCCCTCGCTCCAGCGGAAGATCAGGTGGTTTCCTTCCACGCCGCCGAGCCCGTAGGGCGGCGCGAGGACGAGGACGCCTCTCCGGCCGGCCCAGCGAACGGACGGGAAGAGGATGCCACGGTTTCGCGGCTCGCGTATGACGCCGTCCCGAATCGGCGTCGGGGTCGTCAGGGCGAATGGGGAGGAGACCCGCGAGCCGGCGAGGATGACGAGGTGGAGCATGCCGGGTGGCCGATTCAGCTCGGGTGTCCCCCGGTACTCCCCGCCCCACTGGAGGTTGAAGGCGTGCGCGTCCCGGTTCGGGAAGTCGTGATACACGCCGGCCTCGATTCCAGTGAGGGATACGCGCGGGACCCGGGCTGGACAGGCAGGGCGCATCAGTTCCGAGCGTCGACATCTCCGGAGCGCAGCGGCCGGCATGGGCATGAGCTCAACGGGGGTGCGCGTGCGCGGCAGACGTTTCGTGACGAGGACGAGTGTGGCGAGCTTCCCCCGTTGCGGCAATTGCGAGTCGCCCCGAGGCCCGCGCTCGAGCCACACGTTCAGGCCCTGGGCTCTCCACACGAGCCGGTTGCGGTCGCCGTAGATCGGTACGCCCGCAAACCGACCGAGCAACTCGGCGGGCTCGGCAGTCTCGCGGATTGGGCGCGCGCTTTCCGTCGTCCAGACGAAGAACCTGCTTCGCCGGCCGCGACCGATCAGCGCGCTTCCGGTCGTTCCGGCGACGCGGTGTCCGGAGACCTCCAAGACGTGGCGGAGCCACTCCGCCTCGTGGGTGCACGACCACGGACCTCGGCGTTCGCAGACCCCCGCCTTCTCGTCTCGTCCTTCGTCTGCCTCTTGAGACGTCCCGGCGGCCGGCCTGGCCTGACGGTTCTCGCCCTCGGCGGTGCCGCCGGTGCGAGCAGACTGGCACGCTGCTCCGACGAGCGCTACGAAAGCCGCCGTCGGGATCACCGCCGCACGCTGAAGACGCACCGCCTGGAATACGGATCAAGCCCCGATGCCGGTCCCCCGGGTGACGTACGACGTTGATGGGCCGCGGAAGCGAGGTTCCGCGCATCCGCTGCTAATGCCCTGTTAAGGAAACGTTCACAAACGCTCTTCGGAACGTTCCTGCTCCGGCACTGCGAAAGCCGTAGAACCCCATGAATACAGGGTTTCGGCCGAAGCGAGCGGAACTAGGTGGAAACGCTCCGAACGCCCTCGTTCAGCTTTGCAAGCCGGAGGGTCGAGCGGATCCGCCCGATCAGGCTACGGCCCGAGTGATTGGCTCGCCGACGCGCTCGCCGTTTCCGTCGAACTCGATGACCGCCAACTCGTCGGCCGCGGACGGATCGGCCACGACCGCCTCGTCGAGAGCGCGCTCCGCTTCCTCGCGGGTCTCGAACTCGCCGACCAGGTCGGCGCCGGAGAAGAGCGAGAAGACCGTGATGCCACTCATCGTAGGCGAGGGCCGCGTCAGCCGACAACCCGGGCGGCCTCGAGGAGGAGGGCCGGCTGGGCCCAAACCGTGACGTGGCCCGGTCTCCGGCCGGTTCGCGCGACGTAGATCCCACGCTGTCTTGCCAAATCAACTCTTGCGATGCGCGAGACGCGGTGGCGGCGCACGCGCTCCGCTTGCTCCCGCGTGAGGAAGTGGCTTAGTCCGGGACGTAGGAGTTCAGGCCACCGGCGTTGCGCGGCGAGCTCGGGCGAGGGAGGGACGAAGTCTCCGAGCGGCGGCGGGTCGCTCCGTACGAGCCGGTAGACGGTCAGGCCGTCGGCCGGCACAGCCACGACAGCTTGCCTCGGCAGTCCGAGCGGGACCGGGGTGGGAAGCTCGCTCACGCCGGAGAAGCGCTCGGGGCGACGGCGCGGGCGAGGTAGGAGTCGAGCAGCTGGGCCGCCTGGCTCTCGTTGCCTGGCATCAGGTGCCCGTAGCGGTCGAGGGTGATCGTCACCGACGAATGGCCCATGTATGCGCTCAGGGACTTCGCGTTGACGCTCGCCGCGATCATGAGCGAGGCGAACGTGTGGCGACACTCATGGAGGCCGATCGGCTCGAGGCCGGCCCGAAGCCATGCAGCATTCGCCCGCTTGCGGACGTTCGAGGGCGTGAACGGCTGCGCGTAGTCTGTCCCGAACACCAGGCCGACACGTCGGCCTGAGCGGAGCTTGTGCTCGACGAGGTAGTCGCCGAGCACGGCTGGAATCGGGACGGTCCGTCGGCCTGCACAGCTCTTTGGCCCGACGGCGCCTTCCTTGGCATCCCAGGAGCGCTCGACGTGGATCACGCCGGCCGCCAGGTTCACGTCCTCCCAGCGGAGCGCGAGCAGCTCGCCGCGGAGCAGGCCGGCGTACATCGCGGTCGCCCACAGCGCGCGATCCTTCTCCGGGAGAGCCGCGAGGAGCCCCGCCGCCTCGGCGGGCGACGCCATGCGGTCACGGGCCCCCTCCATGGCCGGGAGCTCGAGCCCCGACGTCGGATTCACGGCGACCTCTCCGCGGGCCACAGCGCGTCGGAAGATCGCTCGTAGGGGCATCAGGGTGTTCCGGACCGTGCTCGGGTCGAGCCCGTCGGCACAGAGCCGGTCGGCGAAGTCCTGGAGGTCGACGCGGCGTATCTCCGAGAGCCGTCGGCCGCCGAGCTCGGGGAGGACGCGCGTCACGAGCGCCGCCTCGTAGCCACGGATGGCCGATGGCTTGTACGGGTGCCCGCTTCGGTTGCGGATCGCGCCGCTCTTCACGCCCTCAAGCCACGCCTCGGCCGCCTGGCGCAGCGTGGCCGAGCCGCGGGCACGCATCGTTCCTCGGCGCAGCGCGACGTGCGCCTCGGTCCGCCACGCCTTCGCCTCGGCGAGGCTGGCGAAGGTCTTGAACAGCCGCTTGCCCTCGCGGGAGCTCCCGACGCTCGCCTGATAGGTCGGACGGCACCGACACGCAGCGCCCGTCCGAGATGGGCAAAGCTTCGAGTGGCGGATGCGGATCCCGGACGTCACGGAGGCGACCGTAGCGACGTCGTCTGACGGCGGCGCCACAGTCGCGCCACGGTCAGACGCAGCTTTCAGCCCGCTCCAGCAGCCGCGAGCGATGCGGACGCTGGTAAGAAAGAAAGCAAGAAAACGCAGCGGCCATGCGGGTTTCGAGCTTGCAGCGAGGAACAGGGCCGGCAGGACTCGAACCTGCAACCCCCGGTTTTGGAGACCGGTGCTCTGCCAGTTGAGCTACGGCCCTCGGCGCGGCGTCATTGTAGACCGGCCTTACACTTGGCCCGTGGCTCGGGAGAGGCGGCCGTCGCTCGGCGTTCTCTTCGTCTTGATCGCGGCCGGCTTCGCGGGGATCGCGGTTGTCGCAGGTCTCGCCGGAGGCACCGCCTGGGTCGTCGCGGCCGCGAGCGGCGCGCTCGCGCTCTGGATGGCCGATCTCGCGATACGAGCGTTCCGCTAGGCGTCTTATGCTCTGAGCGTGGACGGCGCGATGGATACGCGGCAGCTCTGGCGCGAGTTCAAGCGCACGGGCGACCGCGCCCTTCGCGACCGCCTCATCCTCACGTACGCGCCGCTCGTGAAGTACGTCGCGGGCCGCCTCGGGAGCGGCCTCCCCGCGCACGTCGAGGAGGGCGACCTCGTCTCCTACGGCCTCCTCGGCCTTATCGGCGCGATCGAGCGCTTCGACCCCGATCGGGACATCAAGTTCGAGACCTACGCGATCGCCCGCATCAAGGGCTCGATCATCGACGAGCTCCGCTCGATGGACTGGGTGCCGCGTTCGGTTCGCGCGCGCGCGCGCGACATCGAGCGCTCGATCGCCCAGCTCGAGGCGAGGCTCCACCGAGCGCCGAACGACGAGGAGATCGCCGCGCACCTCGGGATCTCCGAGGAGGAGTTCCAGGAGTCGCTCGTCGAGATCTCGCGCTCATCCATCGCGGCGCTCGACGAGCTCTGGACGGGATCGGGCGGCGGCGACCCGGTCGCGCTCATCGACACGATCGAGGATCCCGAGGCGCCCGAGCCCCAGGCGGCGATGGCGCACACCGAGATGCGGGAGGCGCTCGGAGAGGCGATCGCCCGCCTCCCCGAGCGGGAGAAGCTCGTCGTCACCCTCTACTACTACGAGGAGCTCACCCTCCGCGAGATCGGCGAGGTCCTCGGCGTCACGGAGTCGCGCGTCTCGCAGCTCCACACCAAGGCGATCCTTCGCCTGAAGGCCCGTCTCGGGGCCTCGGCGCCGCACGCCGCGATCGACGGCTAGGGGCGGCGCTCCCCCGTGGGGCGCTCGATAGACTCGCCGACCGCATGGCCTACGACTCGAGCAAGATCCGAAACGTCGCGGTCGTCGGACATCGTGGGACGGGCAAGACGTCGCTCGTCGAGGCGATCCTCTTCCAGGCGGGCGCGACGAACCGGCTCGGCTCGGTGGAGCAGGGGTCGACCGTCGCCGACTGGGATGAGGAGGAGCACAAGCGGCAGATGTCGCTCTCGGCCGGTCTCTGCCACGTCGAGTGGCAGGGCCGGAAGGTGAACCTGGTCGACACGCCGGGCGACCCCGGGTTTCAGGCGGATACGCTCGCCGCGCTCCACGTCGTGGAGGGGGCGCTCGTCGTCGTGAGCGGCGTCGCCGGCGTCGAGGTTCAGACGACGCGCCTCTGGGAGCGCTGCGAGGGGCTCGGGATCTCGCGTGTCGTCTTCGTGAACATGCTCGACCGCGAGCGCGCCGACTTCTTCGCGGCGCTCGAGAGCCTCCAGACCCTGTCCGACCGCTGCTTCGCGATCCAGATCCCGATCGGGCACGAGCACGAGCTGCGCGGGATCGTCGACCTCCTGCACATGCGGGCATACCTCGATCCCGCCGGCGCGCGCGAGGCCGACGCGGTCGACATCCCGGCCGAGCTCGCCGACCAGGCCGACCAGTACCGGACGAAGCTGATCGACGCCGTCGTCGAGACGGACGAGGCGCTCATGGAGCGCTACCTCGCCGACGAGGAGATCTCGGGCGACGAGCTCGCCGCTGCGCTCAAGAACGCCGTCTCGCGCGACGAGGTGTTCCCCGTCGCGTGCGGCGTCGCGACGAGGAACCTCGGGACGACCGCGCTCCTCGACCTAGTCGTCGAGGGGATCCCATCGCCTGCGAAGAAGCCGCTCCGCCTCGAGGCGCCGACGAACGGGACGTCGGCGTTCGTCTTCAAGACGGTCGCCGACCCGTTCGCTGGGCGGATCACGATCTTTCGCGTCCTCTCGGGTCAGGTCTCGGGCGACTCGACGCTCGTGAACGTACGAACGCACGGGAAGGAGCGCCTCGGTCAGCTCCTCGTCCTCCAGGGGAAGGAGCACACTCCCGCGGCGGACGGCTTCCCGGCGGGGGACATCGGCGCGGTCGCCAAGCTCAAGGAGACGACGACCGCGGATCTCCTGCTCTCCGAGGACAAGCGCGCCGAGCCGCCGACACTCGAGTTCCCGCAGCCGGTCATGAGCTTCGCGATCACGCCGAAGACGAAGGGCGACGAGGAGAAGGTGGCGAGCGCGCTGCGGCGTCTAGCCGAGGAGGATCCGACCCTCGACGTGCACCGCGACCCGCAGACGGGCGAGCAGCTCCTGGGCGGACTGAGCCAGATGCACGTCGAGGTCGCGGTCGAGCGGATGAAGCGTCGGTTCGGCGCTGAGGTCGAGCTCCACCAGCCGCGCGTGCCCTACCTCGAGACGATCCGCAAGGAGTCGCGCGCACAGGGGCGCTACAAGAAGCAGACGGGTGGCCGCGGCCAGTACGGTGACTGCCACGTCGTCCTCGAGCCGATCGAGGGCCACGAGGGGTACGAGTTCGTCGACGAGATCGTCGGTGGCGTCATCCCGCAGGGGTTTCGGCCCGCCGTCGACAAGGGGATTCAGGAAGCGATGCAGCGCGGCGAGCTCGCGGGGGCGCCCGTTCAGGGCGTGCGCGTTCGCCTCGTCGACGGCTCCTACCACACCGTCGATTCTTCCGAGATGGCCTTCAAGATTGCGGGCTCGATGGCGTTCAAATCCGCGTACGAGAACGCCGACCCGGTGCTCCTCGAGCCGATCATGCTGCTCGAGGCCACGATCCCCGACGAAACGGTCGGCGCCGTGAACGGCGACCTCAGCTCGCGGCGCGGCCGGCTTCTCGGGATGGAGCCCGCGGCCGGGATGACGACCATTCGCGCGGAGGTCCCCATGGCCGAGATCCTCACGTACTCCCAGTCTCTGACGTCCCTCACGGGCGGCCGCGGCGACTACTCCATGAGCTTTCTCCGGTACGAGGAGGTGCCGCCGCACGTGGCTCAGAAGATCATCGAGGAGGCGCGGCGCGAGCGGGAGGAGGCGAAGGCGGCCCACTAGGGTCGGCGCCGCGTGGTGCTAGTCAAGCGGCACGAGACGGTCCGGACCTGTGCGGTCTGCAACCGCACGCTGCTCCTCGGCGAGCGGGCAGCCCGCTACACGCCGGGCGACGACCACTGGGTCGACGTCTGCGCGCTCTGTGTCGAGACAGCGAACGAGCACGGCTGGATCAGGGAGGGGACGCCGACGACGCCGCTCGTCGCTGAGTCGCCGCGTCGCCGGCGGCGCCTCGCGGGCCTCGCCGGCTTCTTCGAGACGCGTCGACCCGAGCCCGAGCCGGTCGTGTCGGAGCCCGTTCTCCGGCGGCTTTCGCCTGCGGAGCAGGCGCTCGTGGAGGCCGCTGACCTCTTCAACGCAAGCCCGTACAGCCGGACGATCGCGGGGATCGCGAAGAGCCTCGGCGAGCCGCGGGTCAGCATGCTGCCGCTGTCGGGGACGAACCCCGAGATCGTCCTCACCGTCGTCTGGGAGATCTCGTGGTACCAGTACCGGATCATCTCCGACTCCTCGCAGCCCGTCCGCCTCGCCGAGCGCGGCCACGACCCTCGCGAGCTCGCGGGGCGCTTCAGGACCTGGAACGCGGGTCTCGACGAGAACGGCCGCTTGAAGCCGAACATCCCGCGTTTCTAGAGCGCGGGCGAAGCTCGTTGGGAACGCCCGCTCCGGGTGGAAGGCGCAAGCGAGCCGACTACCATTCGAGCCAGTGATCTACTGCGTCGTCCCCCCCGAGCTCGAGGACGAGCTCTACGACCGGCTCGTCCAGCACTACCAGGACAACCCGAACGTGACGGTGATCGTCGATCGCCGCACCGGGCCCGACCGGCGCTCGAGCGGCGGCAACCTCCTCGGCGGTAAGCGACAGACGCGCGACCGGCGGCGTCCGCGCGTACCGGGGACGTTCCCGTCGACCGACTCTCCGGACGCGTAGCGCCCCTTCCATAGAATCGCGCCCGAGCGACGAGAGGGGGCGCGATGGCGATCCTGGGCGCGAAGACGTACCGAAACTACATCGGCGGCGAGTGGATCGACGCCGCGAGCAGCGAGACGTTCGAGACGAAGAACCCGGCGAACGGCGACGTGCTCGGCGTCTTTCCGGCGTCGACGAGCGAGGACATGGACCGCGCCGTCGCCGCGGCGAAGGACGCGTACGAGCGCTGGCGCCTCGTGCCGGCGCCGAAGCGGGCCGAGCTCCTCTTCCGCGTCGGCCAGATGTTCGTCGATCGCAAGGACGAGCTGACCGAGGAGATGGTGAAGGAGATGGGCAAGGTCCGGCCGGAGGCGGCGGGCGACGTCCAGGAAGCGATCGACATGACCTACTACATGGCGGGCGAGGGACGGCGCCTCTTCGGTCACACGACGCCCTCCGAGCTTCCGGACAAGTTCTGCATGTCGGTGCGGATGCCGGTCGGCGTCGTCGGCGCCATCACGCCCTGGAACTTCCCCATCGCGATCCCGAGCTGGAAGATCGCCCCGGCGCTCGTGTGCGGCGACACGGTCGTCTTCAAGCCCGCCGAGGACACGCCGCTTCTCGCCGAGCGGTTCGTGGAGATCTTCGAGGAGGCCGGGCTTCCGCCGGGCGTCCTGAACATCGTGCACGGGGCGGGGGAGACGGTCGGCGAGCATCTGGTACGGCACCCGGACGTGCCGCTCGTCTCCTTTACGGGCTCCCGGGAAGTCGGTGCGCTCGTGCAGGCGAACGCGGCGCCGCACCTGAAGAACGTCCACCTCGAGCTCGGCGGCAAGAACGCGATCGTCGTCATGGACGACGCCGACATCGACCTAACCGTGAACGGCATCGTCTGGTCGGCGTTCGGGACGTCGGGGCAGCGCTGTACGGCGGCGAGTCGCGTCATCGCGACACGCTCCGTCTACGACGACCTCTGCTCACGCCTTGTCGACGCCGCCGAGGGGATGAGGCTCGGGGACGGCCTCGACGAGGAGACGGACGTCGGCCCGGTCATCAACCGAGCCGCGCTCGAGAAGATCCACTCCTATACGGAGATCGGGAAGGACGAGGGGGCGAAGCTCGTCACGGGGGGTGAGGTCGCGACCGAGAACGGGCTCGACAAGGGGTTCTTCTACCGCCCGACCGTCTTCGCCGAAGTCGAGCCGGGGATGCGGATCGCTCAGGAGGAGATCTTCGGCCCGACGACGTCCCTCATCCGCGCGACCGACGTCGACGAGGCGATCCGGATCGCGAACGGGGTTAAGTACGGCCTCTCGTCGTCCATCTTCACGCGCGACGTGAGCAGGGCGTTCAAGGCCATTCGCGACCTAAAGACGGGCATCACGTACGTGAACGCGGGGACGACGGGCGCGGAGGTCCACCTACCGTTCGGCGGGACGAAGGACACGGGCAACGGTCACCGCGAGGCCGGCCAGGCAGCTCTCGACTTCTACACCGAGTGGAAGTCCGTCTACGTCGACTACTCCGGGAAGCTGCAGCGGGCGCAAATCGACACGATCGAGGCGCCTGCGCCGTGAGATCGGTGCTCCTGATCGAGGTTCGCCGTTCTCCGGACACGGCCGACGCGGGGGCCGAGCGCGCGCCGACGCGCGAGCTCTGATGCGCGCGACCCTCGCCGAGAAGCGCGAAGTTGCGAAGGGGACGCTTCTCGCGCTCTTCGACCTTCAGGGCGAGGAGGTCGATTTCCGGCCCGGGCAGTACTTCTTCGTGACGCTGCTCGACCCGCCGTACGATGACGAGAAGGGGCCTCGCCGCCACATCTCGGTCGTCACCTCGCCGACCGAGCGCGGCGTCCTCGGCCTCTGCACCCGGCTACGGGACACCGCCTTCAAGCGCTCGCTCCAAGAGCTCCCCCTCGGCGCCGAGGTCGAGGTCGAGCCACCGAAGGGCAAGTTCGTTCTCCCCGAGGACACCTCGCGCCCGTACGTCTTCGTCGCGGGAGGGATCGGCATCACGGTCTTTCGCAGCATGCTTCGCTACATCGCCGACGCGGCCCTCCCGTACCGTGTCACGCTCGTCTACTCGAACCGAACGGAAGCGGAGGCGGCATTCCTCGACGAGCTCCGCGATCTCGAGCGACGGCTTCCCGACTTCCGCCTCGTCCTCACGATGACGCAGGACCCGGGCTGGCAAGGCGAGACGCGGAAGATCGACGCGGCCTTCCTCCGCGACCATCTCGGCGCGCGGCTGGACGACGCGACCGTCCTCGTCGCCGGCCCACCCGGCATGGTCGCGGCAATGCAGGAGGCGCTTGCCACAGCCGGGGTCCCCGAGGATCGCGTGATCGCGGACAAGTACTCGGGCTACTAGCTGCCTTTCTCGACCACCCATGCGGCCTCGTCTTACGGACCCGCACGGCGTATACGCGTCGTCGCGGGCGTCGCCCGCGCCGGCCGCTCGCTAGGTATAGGTGAGGATGTGAAAGAGCTCGACGTCGAGCCCGGTCGCCGTGCAGCGCGCGAGCTTTGCGATCCCGTCCTCTTCTTCGAACCGGAGGACGAGCGTCTCCCCGGTGTCGTCTGCTCCCTCGAGCTGGTCGAGGCGGAACGAGAGGGACGCCGTTTGCTCGCCGGCGACGAAGAGGAGGCGCAACTCGACGTTGTTCGGCCGGCCGAAGTCCGTCCCCTCACGAAGCGTCGCCTCCCAGCTTTGGCGAGGCGTCACCCAGTCCTCGATGGTGGCCGCCAGGACGCCCAGATCGTCGTCGACGTCGACCGCCACGAGCTCGTCGGCCCGCTCCGCCGGCGTCTCGCGCGGGTAGACCTCGAGCGTCGTCATGCCCCCGCCGTTCCCGGAGCGGCTCTCGGAGAAACGTGAATCGCAAGCTCGTCGTCTTCGTCCCTTCCGAAGCGCTCGACCGCGTGCGCGACGCGCTCTTCCGCGCCGGCGCCGGGCGGATCGGCGACTACGAGCGCTGTTCCTGGTACACGGACGGCACCGGAACCTTCTACGGCGGCGCGGGAGCGACGCCCGCCGTCGGAGAGGCAGGGCGCGAAGAGCGCGTGAGCGAGCTCCGTCTCGAGACCGTCTACCCGGCGGATCGGGAGGCGGAGGTGGTGCGCGCGCTTCGCGGCGCGCATCCGTACGAGGAGCCGGCCTTCGACCTCTACGAGCTCGCCGACCCGCCGGCGTGAAAGCGCGTCTCTTCACGGACGGCGGCGCACGCGGCAATCCCGGTCCGGCTGCGGCCGCGTACGTCCTCGAGGCCGACGACGGAACGATCCTCGACGCACGCGGCGAGGCGATCGGCGTCGCGACGAACAACGTCGCGGAGTACACCGCGCTCGTCGCCGGGCTCTCGAAGGCCGTTGAGCTCAGGACAGACGAGCTCGAGGTCGTGTCCGATTCAGAGCTCCTCGTCAAGCAGATGAACGGGGAGTACCGCGTGAAGAACCGCGCGCTCGCCGAGCTCTCGCTGGAAGCGGCGCGCCTCGCGCGGAGGATCGGACGCGTTCGCTACCGCGCCGTCCCGCGAACCGAGAACGAGCTCGCCGACCGTCTCGTGAACGAGGCGCTCGACCGCGACGACGGGCACACGCGGGTATAATCGACCTGCTCGCGGATGTAGCTCAGTTGGCTAGAGCGTCTGCTTGCCATGCAGAAGGTCGAGGGTTCGAGTCCCTTCATCCGCTCCTCTGAAAGCCCTGCGTAGCAGGGCTTTTCTGTTGCCCGATCTGTTACCAGAGTCGCAGTTCACCGTACGCCTGCCGTACAGCAGAATTTCTTGACGGCTCGAAAACATGCGATTCCAGCGCGATTGCCGCCTGCCGTCCGGCCCCTCTGTAGAGGTGTCCGTAGCGCCGTAGGACGAGCGTCCCGCCGTCCGAGTGGCCCATCCGCTCCGCGATCGCCTTGACGTGGCAGCCGGCGGCGATCATGAGCGAGGCGCCCGTGTGGCGAAGGTCGTGGAACGTCAGCTCGGGCATCCCCGCGTGGCGGGCGGCAGGCTTGAAGATGCGTGACATGAAGTTGTCGGCGTCGTAGGCCGAGCCTTCGGGAGCGGGGAACAGGTAACCCTCGTCGTTCGGCGGCCGGGCGAGCTGCTGCTCGCGGAGGAGCGTGAGGGCGCGAGGGCCGACATCGACCGTGCGCCGGCCAGCGCGCGTCTTCGTGCGGACGTGCTCGCCGTCCTGGCGCTGCGAGAAGACGGAGAGCG
>JALZGN010000111.1 GCA_030861005.1 Actinomycetota bacterium | reverse complement strand
TCGCCCTCGTCACGGGCGCGGGCCGCGGGATCGGGCGCGCGACCGCGCGCGCTCTCGCCGAGCGCGGCGCGCGCGTCATGGCGGTGTCGCGAACGGAGGAGGAGCTGGCGTCGCTCGCGCGCGAGAGCGGTGTCGAGTACCTGCCGGAGTCGGTCGCGACGGAGGAGGCTTGCGCGCGGATCGTGGAAGAGACGCACGCGCGGCTCGGGCCGATCGACATCCTGGTGAACAACGCGGGCATCGGCTCGGCGGACGAGCGGGTGATCTGGGAGCAGGATCCGCACGTCTGGCGCGAGACGCTCGCCGTGAACCTCGACGGCGCGTTCCATCTCACGCGCCTCGCCGCGCGGGACATGATCGAGCGGGGCTGGGGGCGCGTCGTCATGGTGAGCTCGACGGCCGGGCAGGTGGGGGGGCCGGCGGAGTCGGCCTACGACGCCTCGAAGCATGCGCTCATCGGACTCATGCGCTCGGCTGCGCAAGACGTCGGCCGCCACGGGGTCACGTGCAACGCCGTCCTTCCGGGTTGGGTGCGGACGGAGATGGCGGAGCGCTCGGCGCGGCGGGAAGCCGAGCGGCGCAGGGTCCCCCCCGAGGAGGTCTGGGCCGAGCGAGCCGCCGTTTACCCGGCCGGCCGCGTCCTCGAGCCCGAGGAGGTCGCCGCCGTGATCGTCTTCCTCGCGACCGACGAGGCGAGCGGCGTGAACGGGGAGGCGATCACGGTCGCGCTCGGGGGCGTCTGGTAAGCGGCCGCATCCTCGTCGTCGGTGCGTTCTCGAGGATGCGGACGCGTGGGCCGCGGGGCGCGCGCGGTCGGGTACATTCGCGCCGTGGAGAAGCCGCGGCCGATGGTTGTCCGGCTCGAGTCGGTTCCGGTGATCCCGGCCGACGAGGCGCCGACGAAGGTGCGGATCGCGCGGCTCGTCACGCGTGAGCGCTGCGGTTCGAACCTCCTGCTCGGCGCCTGCTGGATGGACGCGGGGGAGGAGACGAACGTCTGGTCGTTCGAGCCGGAGGACACGACTGAGGCGGGCGACAAGTACTACGGCCCGGTCGACGAGACGTACTTCGTCCTCCGGGGGTGCCTTCGGCTGACGTGGGACGAGGGCGAGCTCCTTCTCGGTCCCGAGGACGGCGTCTACCTCGCCCCCGGGTGGCGCTACCACCTGAAGAACGTCGGCGAGGAGCCCGCGTTCTTCGTCTACGGGATGGCGCCCTCGCCCGTCTAGCCGGTGCCGGACGAGCTCGCCGTCTTCTGGCACGACGACGTGCTCCGCCACGACACTGGGAGCGGCGTCTTCGAGCACGGGCCGTCGCCGCTCCTCGCCGAAGGCGAGCTCCACCCGGAGAACGCGCTCCGCGTGCGGAACATGAAGTCGATCCTCGAGCGCGGCCCGCTCGGCGAGCGCCTCCGCTTCCGCCCCGGGCGGCACGCCGACCCCTCCGAGCTCGCGCTCGTCCACGACGTGGACTACGTCGAGAGGATCCGCGCCTACTGCGCGGCGGGCGGCGGCCTCCTCACCTGGTCGACTCCCGTCGTCGAGGCGTCGTGGGACGCGGCCCGCGCGGCGGCGGGAACGGCGCTCGCGGCCGCCGATGCGGTCCTCGCCGGTGACGCCACCGTCGCATACGCGCTCGTTCGCCCGCCGGGCCACCACGCGCAGACGCGGCAGGCGGACGGGTACTGCCTCTTCAACAACGTCGCGCTCGCCGCCGAGCTCGCGCGGCGGCGCGGCCTCGAGCGCGTCGCCGTTCTCGACTGGGACGTCCACCACGGAAACGGGACGCAGGAAGTCTTCTACGAGCGGGGGGACGTCCTCACGGTGTCGTTCCACATGCGCCACGGAGCGTGGGGGCCCTCGCATCCGCAGACGGGCGCACCGAGCGAGATCGGCGACGGCGCCGGGGTGGGGGCGAACCTGAACGTCGAGCTTCCGCTCGGGGCCGGCGACCGCGGCTACGCGCGGGCGATGGCGGAGATCGTCATCCCGATCGTCGACGCATTCCGGCCGGAGCTTCTCCTCGCCGCGATCGGACAGGACGCGAACCAGTTCGACCCGAACGGTCGCCAGTGCGTGACGATGGCCGGCTTTCGCGACCTCGGGTCGGCGGCGCGCGCGCTCGCCGAGCGCCACTGCGACGGGCGGATCGTGCTCGTGCAGGAGGGGGGCTACGCGCGGACGTACTCGGCGTTCTGCCTGCACGCGACGCTCGAGGGGATCCTGGGGCTCGAGCCCGCGCTCGAGGACCCGTGCGCGTACCTCCCGGACACCGTCTCGGTCGAGGAAGCGCTCGCGGCGGTGCGCTCCGCAGTCGGCCGATACTGGGACGCGTGAGGGTCGCCCTCGCGCTCGTCGTCCTCGCGCTCTCGCCGCTCGCGGGCGGCTGCGGCACCGGCGAGGAGCGGGCGGCGCCTCCGACGCTCCCGCCGAACGCCCTCCCCGAGCTCTCGAGCGAGCGACGCTCGCTCGACCGCGCCTCGCTCGCCGCCGACGCTTTCGCCCCGAACGCGCTCTCGAGCCTTCTCGACGACTCCGGGTACGTCCAGGGCGTCGAACGCGAGTTCTTCGGCCGAGGCGAGATCTTCGACCACGTCGTCGCGCGCGGCCTTCGCTTCGAGACGAGCGAGGGCGCGGAGCGCTACCTCGGATGGGTGCGCTCGCACGCCCGCGACCTCCTCGGCCGGGCGGAGGCGGAACGGCGGCTCGAGCTCGGCTCTTCCGGCGTTCTCCTCGCGCTCACCCCCTGCGGCACGTGCAAGAAGGAGCTTCCGACGTACCTCGCGGCGTGGCGTCGCGGCGACGTCGTCCTCTCGCTCCTCGCGTCGGGCCGCGGCGTCGACCGCGAGCGCTTCGCGGCGCTCGCGCGGAAGCTCGATGCGAGGATGGAGGCGTGACGCGCGTCAGCGGCGATCTGTTCGAGCTCACTACCGAGCAGCGCGAGATCCGTGACCTCTGCCGCGACTTCGCCCAGCGCGAGATCCGCCCGGTGTCCCTCGAGGTCGACGAGGCGGACACGGAGATGCCGTGGGAGATCTGGTACCGCGCGTCCGAGCTCGGCCTCACGTCGTACATGCTCCCCGAGGAGCACGGCGGAGGCGGCCTCGTCGACACCTTCAGCCAGTGCCTCGTCCAGGAGGAGCTCTGCTGGGGCTGCGCCGGCATCGGGAACCTCCTCACGTCGAACGGCTTCTTTGCGAAGCCGATCCTCGCGCTCGGAAGCGACGAGCAGAAGCGTCGCTGGCTCGACCCGCTCGGCCAGGAGCGGCCGCCCCTCGGAGCTGTTGCGACGACGGAGCCGGGGGTCGGGTCCGACGCGGCGTCGATCGAGACGACGGCGACGCGGGCGGACGGCGGGTACGTCCTCCGGGGCCAGAAGACGTGGATCTCGAACGGCGGCATCGCCGACTACTACGTCGTCTTCGCGACCGTGGCGCCCGGTTCTCGCTCGCGCGGTGTCACCGCGTTCCTCGTCGAGAAGGGTGACGAGGGAGTCTCGTTCGGGCCGCCGATCCGCAAGATGGGCCAGCGCGCGATCGTGAACGCCGAGATGTTCCTCGAGGACGCCCGGATCCCGGACGAGCGGCGACTCGGCGACGAGGGGCAAGGGTTCTACGGCCTCATGCACACGTTCGACCAGTCGCGCGTCGTGCTCGGCGCCGCCGCGACGGGGCTCGCCCGCGCCGCGCTCGAGTACGCGATCGAGTACGCGAAGACGCGCACGCAGTTCGGGAAGCCGATCGCCGAGCACCAGGCGGTCGCCTTCCGGCTCGCCGACATGGCGACGCGCGTCGAGGCGTCGCGCCTCCTCGTCTGGCGGGCGGCGGTGAAGGCGGACGCGGGCGAGGACGTCGCGCTCGAAGCGGCGATGGCGAAGCTCCACGCCTCGGAGACCGCCATGTGGTGCACGTGGGCGGCCGTCCAGACGCTCGGGGGGTGGGGGTACTCGCGCGAGTACCCGGTCGAGAAGTGGATGCGCGACGCGAAGCTCGAGGAGATCGAGGAGGGGACGTCCGACATCCAGCGCCTGATCGTCTCGCGACGCCTCCTGCGCTCTTGACGCGCGACCTTCGGCCGCTCTTCGACCCACGCTCGGTCGCGATCCTCGGCGCCTCGAGCGACCCCACGAAGTGGGGACACTGGCTCGCGAGGAGCGCCCTCGAGGGAGACGGGGAGCGCGAGGTCTTCCTCGTCAACCGAGGCGGGGCCGAGATCCTCGGCCGGCGGTCGTACCGCTCGCTCGCCGAGCTCCCCGAGCCGCCCGAGCTCGTCGCCGTCGCGCTCCCGGAGGCCGCATTCGAACGGGCGGTGGACGATGCCCTCGAAGCGGGCGCGAAGGCGATCGTCGCGATCACCGCGGGCCTCGGCGAGACGGGCGAGGCCGGACGCGTTCGCGAGCGCGCCGTCGTCGAGCGCGTTCGCGCCGCCGGCGCGATCCTCGTCGGCCCGAACTGCCTCGGAGTCTTCGACGCGCACACCGGACTTCGGCTGGCTTCGAACGAGCTCCGGGGCGGCGAGATCGGCCTCGTCTCGCAGAGCGGCAACATCGGGCTCGAGCTCGGAATCCTGGTCGGGGAGGTCGAGCTCGGGTTCTCGCGCTTCGTCTCGCTCGGAAACCAGGCCGACCTCGAGGTCGCGGACGTCGTCGCCGACTTCGCCGCTCACGACGCGACGAAGGTGATCGCCGTCTACTGCGAGGACTTCCGCGACGGGCTCGCGTTCGCACGGGCGGCGGACGCCGCCGGGGCCGCGGGGAAGGGCGTCGTCCTCCTGGCGGTCGGGGGGAGCGACGAGGGCGTTCGCGCCGCCCGGTCGCACACGGGCGCGCTCGTCTCGGAGCTCGCCGCCGTGGACGCCGCGTGCCGCGCCGCACGGATCGAGCGCGTGTCGACCCCCAAGGAGCTCGCCGACGCGGTGCAGGCGCTCGCCCTCGCCCCGCCACCGCGTGGCCGGCGCCTCGCCGTCATCGCGGACGG
>JALZGN010000100.1 GCA_030861005.1 Actinomycetota bacterium | reverse complement strand
GTCATCGCCGCGCTCTCCCCGGCTCTCTCGGCCGCCTGATGCGCCGCTCCGAGGTTACGGTCAACCTCGACGCGCTCGCGCGGAACGTCGAGACGCTCCGCCGGGCTTCCGCTCCGGCCGACCTCTGGGCCGTCGTCAAGGCAGACGCCTACGGGCACGGCGCGCGCGACTGCGCTCGCGCGGCTCTCCGGGCGGGCGCCGCCGCCCTCTGCGTCGCGACAGTGCAGGAGGGTGCGGCCCTCCGCCCGTCCGTCGGCGGCGCGCGAATCCTCGTTCTCGGGCCGCTTGCACCCGGCGAGGAGGGCCTCGCGCGCGAGGCGGCGCTCGAGGTCGCGGTCTCGACGCCCGAGCTTTCGGACGGCGTCCGCGCGCACGTCAAGGTGGACACCGGCATGGGGCGCTACGGGATGAGCCCCGACGAGGCGCTCGCGATTCCGCCGGAGCGCGTCGTCGGAGTCATGAGCCATCTCGCGACGGCGGACGAGGCGGACGAGGGCTTCGCGCGCCGCCAGCTTCGAGCCTTCGATGCGGTGGCGGCGGCGTTCCCGGGCGCGGTCCGTCACGTCGCGAACAGCGCCGCCGCGCTCCGCTTCCCGGAAGCGCGCTTCGACGCCGTCCGCTGCGGCATCGCCCTCTACGGCCTCTCTCCGTTCGGAGACGACCCGGCACGCCACGGCCTCGAGCCCGTTCTCGCCTGGCGGAGCTACGTCGCCCTCGCCAAGACGCTCGCGGCCGGTGAGAGCACCGGGTACGGGCGCCGCTTCGTCGCGGCGCGCCCGACCCGGATCGGGCTCGTTCCGGTCGGATACGCCGACGGGTTTCGGCGCGCGTTCACCGGCACCGAGGTTCTCGTGGAGGGTCGCCGTCGCCGCGTCGTCGGCGCCGTCTCGATGGACTCGTTCGCCGTCGAGTTGGACGACGAGCGAGAGGGCGCCCCGGTGACCCTAATCGGGGAGAGCCTGCTCGCCGAGGAGCACGCGCGCGTCGCGGGGACGATCAACTACGAGGTGACGTGTGGGATCCGCACTGCCTTCGAACGGGCCGACCGGAGGGTGGTCGGTGGATGAGCGCTCGATCGCGAGGGCCGCCGGCGGCGACGCCTACGTCGTCGGCGGCGCCGTTCGCGACGAGCTCCTCGGCCGTCCGGTCGTCGACGTCGACGTCGCCTGCCGCGACCCGCGCCGCGCTGCCCGCGCGTACGGACGGGCGAAGGGCGGCGCCGTCTTCCCCCTTTCCGAGCGCCACGGCGCCTGGCGAGTCGCCTTGCGCGACCAGCGGACGGTCGACTTCACGCCGCTTCGCGACGCCATCGAGGCCGACCTCGGCACGCGCGACTTTACGATCAACGCGATCGCCCGCGCGCTCGAGTCCCGCGACTACATCGACCCGCTCGCGGGCCGCGATGACCTTCGCCGCGGCACGATCCGGGCAGTGTCGGATCAGGTGTTCGCCGACGACCCTCTCCGCCTCCTCCGCGCCGCCCGCTTCGAGGACGAGCTCGGATTCGTGCTCGAGCCGAGGACGGAGGAGCTCGTTCACCGCCACGCCGACCTTGTCACGCAACCGGCCGCCGAGCGGATCCTCGCCGAGCTCGCGCTCCTCTCCGCGGATGGCTTCCGCCGGCTGGACGACCTCGGTCTGCTCGCGCCGCTCGGTGGCTCCACCGAGCGGTTGGACTCAGTCGATCTCGTCGACGAGCCCGACTTTCGGCTCGTTGTCGTGTTCGGCGAGCGGCTCGCGCGCTTCCCCGTCTCGAACGCGACCCGTCGCTTCACGCGGACGCTCCTCGCGGCCGAGCGTCCGCGAGACGCGTCGCCGCGATCGATCCACCGCTTCCGGCGCGCGACCGAGCCGTGGGCGCTCGAGGCCCTCGCCTTCCTCGGCGCGAGCGAGCTCTACGAGGCCGTCCGGCGCGCTCGGGCGACGGAGCCCGCCGAGCCGCTCCTGCGCGGGAGCGACGTCGACCTCCCGCCCGGGCCCGAGGTGGGGCGCCTCCTCGAGCTCGTCGAGGAGGAGCGCGCGGCCGGGACGATCGCGACGCGCGAGGAAGCGCTCGCGCTCGTCCGCCGCGAGCTCGAAGCTACGCGGCCCACTTGACCGTGCATCCGACGGGCGGCGTCTCCGCGACCGGTGGGCGCTCTCCGGCGAGCACGGCGTCGATCGCGCGACGCAGCCACGGGTCGGCGCGGGTTGGATCGGCGTAGTTCGAGTCCGGCGCCCCATGGTAGGCGAGGCGATGCCCGCCGTCGAAGAGGAAGACCTCGGGCGTCCGCGTCGCACGGTAGGCGCGCGCAATGTCCTGGGACTCGTCGCGGAGGAAGGGGAAGGCGAACGCCTTTTCGTCCGCGCGCCGCTTCATGTCTTCGAACGAGTCGCCGACGTGGTCGTTCGCGTTGATCGCCACGAGACCGACGCGGTTTGCGTACTCGCGCGCGAGGGCGTTTAGGCGATCCTCCCAGGCGACTACGTAGGGGCAATGGCAGCAGGAGAAGACGACGGCGACCGGGATGCCGTCGTAGTCGGCGAGCGAGTGGCGATCGCCGTCGACGCCGGGGAGATCGAACGGCGGCGCCGTGTCTCCGAGCGAGAGGCGGGCCACGCGGCGATGCTACCGGCGTGGGAATCCTCTACGACGCCGTCGGGACGGGGATGGCCGTCTACACCCGCGCGGCCTTCCGCACGACGGCGATCGCGCCGCCCCTTCGGCTGCGACCACGCTCGCTGATCGTCGTGACCCACCGACGCGAGACCGACGTCCCCGTGGCGGCCTCGCTCATCTACTTCCGCTCGCGGCTTTGGCGGCACCGCTTCCCGCGGATGAGCTTCGCCGCCCGCGACGACATGTTCCTGGCCGGCTTCTTCGCGGGGTTCCCGGCGAAGCTCCCGACGCCTGCGCGGGCGCTCCTCTTCCCGATCGGGATCGCACGCTGGCTCCCCCGCGTCCAGGTCCACCCGCTCCGAAGCGCGACCGTGGCCCGGCTCGGGGAGGTGGTGCGCGTGCGACGGGAGGAACCCGTGACGGAGGTGTTCGAGCCGCCGGAGGCGGCCGCGTTCGCCGCCCGTGCGGCTGCGTGCGGGCTCTCCCAGCCCATCCGGGCCGGCGATCTCCTGCGCGGTGAGTTCGCCGACCTCCTCTGGCGGCCGGTTTCTCCGTCCGATCCGGTCTCGGCCGGCCTCGACGCCTTCTGGAGCCGCCGGGCCGCGCAGTCCGCGCGCGACTTTCGCAACCTCGTCGAGCTCGTTCGGGCGGGCGGCGTCCTGGTCCTCTTCCCGGAGGGCCGCCCGTCGCCGGACGGCGCGATCGGCCCGATCCAGCGCGGTGTCGCGGCGCTCGTCCGCCGGGCCGAGCCTCGCGAGCTCCTACCCGTCGCGCTCGCCTACGATCCGCTCACGCGCGGCCGTACGCGGCTCGTCGTCGCGATCGGCCCGCCCGCGGCGACGCCCGTCGATCGGATCGACGACGAGACGCTCGCGCTCCTTCGCCGGACGATGCCGCTGACCGTCGGCCAGGTCGTTTCGGCCTCCCTCGCGGCAAAGCGCGACGCCCGCGGCCTCGCCGCCGAGGCGGTCGAGGAGGCCCGGGTGGCTGGGCGCCCGGTCGAGCCGGATCTCGTCGACCCCCGTCGCGGCGAGCGCCGTCTCGCGGAGGCGCTCGCGGTCGCCGAGCGAAAGCGCGATGCCGTCTCCCTCCTGGCCCGCGAGTACGGAAGCGCTCGCGAAGGCTCGGGCTAGCCGGCCTCGCGGGCGGTCTCTCCGCCGCGGAAGAGACGCGGGAGCGCGGGCCGGACGAGGAGCGCGCCGAGGATCGTGACCGGAAGGACGACGAGCGCGTGCATCGTGAGGACGTACGCGGTCGCGTCGCTCTCGCCGATCTCGACCCCTCGCGCGGCGAGAAGGGTCAGGTAGTCGAAGCTTCCGAGCCCGGCCGCGGTCGTCGGCACAGCGAGCGCCAGGTTCCCGATCCCCTCGAGGAGGAAGTAGCCGCCGAGCGCGAGGTCGAGGCCGAACGCGCGTCCGACGAGCGCGAACATCGCGACGTCCGCGAGCCACATCACAAGCGACGTCGCGAAGATCATCGTGAGACGCCGGCGGCCGCGGAACGCCCCGAGCCCTTCGACGAAGTGGGCGGCCGAGCGCGCGATTCGCGTGTGCCAGCGCGGCGGGAGTCGCCGCGTCGCGCGCCAGACGAGCCGCTCGGCGGCGTCGGGGTTCTTCGCGGCGATGACGGCGAGCGCGACGCCGAGCGCGGTTCCCGAGGAGAGCGCGATCCCGGTCAGGAGCATGATCCCGCCGTGCTCGACGAGGAGCGCGCCGATCAGGATCCAGGCGGCGAGGACGACGCCGTCGAGGAGCCGCTCCGCGAAGAGCGTCCCCGCGCTCACGAACGCGGGCACGCGCGCGACCTCGCGCATGGACTCGATCCGAAGGAGGTCGCCGCCGCGTGCCGGGATGACGTTGTTCGCGGCCCGCCCGACCGACACGGTCGAGAAGAGCGCGCGGAGAGGGACACGGTAGCCGGCGCCCTCGAGGAGGTAGCGCCACCGAAGGGCCATGACCGAGACGTTCACGAAGACGAGGCCGAGCGCTCCCAGCATCGTCCAGCCCGGAAGGGCGCGGATCTGGCGCCATGCCTGGCCGAGGTCGACCTCGCGGAGGAAGAGGACGAGGAACGCAACCGTCGCCGCCGTCCCGACCGCGAGGCGAACGAGGCTCCTGCGTGACAAATGCACGCCGCGACGGTATCGATCTCCGCTGATATCGGGAAGATTCGCTCCCGTGCGCGCTGGCGGCAAGCCGGGATTTTCGCGGCCGCGGGAAACGGCCATCGGGGTCGGCGTCTACGCCGCCTACCTGCTCGTGCGCCAGATCAAGCTGCGCGGCGGCGCGCGCGCGCGGGCAGCGCGAAACGCCGACCGCCTGGTCGCGCTCGAGCGGCGCCTCGGGCTCCACGTCGAGCCGGCGCTCCAGCGGGCGCTCCTCCCCCGTACGCGGCTCGTCGCGGTCTTGAACGTCGCGTACGTGACGCTGAACGTGGGGCTGACGGTTGGCTGGCTGATCCGCCTCTTCCGCCGGCGCGACGCCGAATTCCATCCTCTCCGGCGCGCGGCCGTCCTCGCGACGCTCGGCGCAGAGCCCGTCTTCCTCCTCTTTCCCGTCGCGCCGCCCCGCACGCTCGAGCACTTCGTCGACACGATCGCGGACGTCAGCGGCTTCGACCTCGACCGCGGGCTCGTCGCCGAGCTCTACGACCCGATCGCCGCCATGCCGTCGATCCACGTCGCCTACGCCGTCGTGACCGCTTCCGGGATCGCGGCGACGGCCGGGAACGCCTGGGTTCGTCGCGCCGCACCTGCCTACCCGCCGCTCGTCGTGCTCGTCGTCTTCGCGACCGCGAACCACTACCTCCTCGACGCCGTCGCCGGCGCAATCCTCGCCGCGGCGGCCCTTCGCTTCGCCCGAAGAGGCTAGGCGACCTTCTCGATCGCGTCGGTCGTCTCGTCGGCGAGCAAGTCGAGCACCGCCTCCTCGACGCCACCGTGGAAGGCCGGCTCGCCGATCTCGTCGACTTCCCCGATCTTCGCGAGCGCACCGCCGATCGTGACGCCCGCGCAGTAGCGGTCGAAGACGCGCGGGTCGATGTACGAGGCGCGAGCGACGGCCGGCGTGTTCCCGAGGTAGCTCGCGACCTCCCTGATCGCGCGCGTGATCGCACGCTTGCGTGCCGTCTTCGAGTGGACGGCCGGCCCCGAGACGGCGAGCGCGACGGCGGCGAGGACTGTCCCCGTCCAGGTGCGAAAGTCCTTCGCGGAAAAGTCGCCGCCCGTGGCCTCCTTGATGTACGCGTTGATGTCGGAGGAGCGAACGTCGAACCAGGCGCCGTCGGCCTGGTAGGCGAGGAGCTCGCGCCCCCCGCCGCGCCGCCGCTTGAGCGCCGCGACGACGTCGTAGACGTCCGGGTCGACGAGCGAGCGGATCTGCTGCTTGCCGCTCTTTGCGGGGAAATCGAAGGTGATCACGTGTCCCTCGCCGAGCGTCGCGTGCCGCTTTTGCATCGTCGCGAGCCCGTAGCTCTCGTTTTCTTCCGCGTACTCCTCGCCCCCGATCCGGAAGAACCCGCGATCGAGCAAGCGGACGGCGCAGGCGAGGACGCGCTCGCGGGGGAACCCCTTGCGTCGAACGTCCGCCGCGGCCGCCTGACGGAGGCGCGGGAGCACCTGTGCAAACGAGATCATCTTGTCGAACTTGATCTGGTCGCGGCGCTCTCGCCACCGCTGGTGGTAGCGGTACTGCTTGCGACCCGCGGCGTCGGTCCCCACCGCTTGGATGTGACCGTTCGGATACGGACAAATCCAGACGTCCTTCCACGCCGGCGGGATGGCGAGCTCGCGGATCCGCTCGAGGGTCTCGATGTCGTCGATCCGCTCGCCCCCCTCGTCGAAGTACTCGAATCCGCGGCCGCGCCGACGCCGCCGGATCCCCGGGCCCGAGAGGTCCGCTCGCCTGAGCCGCGGCATGACCCCCTGGTTCCCGCCGGTTACTCGGCGAGAAACACGGCGAGCGTCGCCGTGAAGCCGTGGAGGAAGCTCCGCCCCCCCACGGGGCCGATCTCGCCGCCGCAGAAGAAGCCGGCGACGGCGTCCGTCGCAAGCCGCTCCGCGACCAGGCGCGCGTCGTGGTGGGCGGCGGGGAACATGTTCGTCCCCCGTCCGTTGCACGTGAAGAGGAGCGCGCCGGCCGCGCGGACGCCGTCTAGCTCCCCGAGCGCCGAGTGGAGGTCGGCGTCCGCCGCAGCGGCATCGCGGATGTGGAAGCGAAGAGTCTGCCCGACGCGAACCCGCTCCCCGACCGCGATCGCGCCCGACTCCTCGTCCGCGCCGAGGAGGCCACGCATCAGGTAGTCGCCGCGCTCGTAGGTCGGCCGGTTCTCGTCGATTACGAGCCCGGCGAGGATCCCGCGCGCGACGAGCGCCTGCTCGCGCGGCGGTAGCGCCTCGACGTCCTCCCGCAGGCGCGCGAGGGCGGGCGTCCCGGCGAGCTCGTAGACGACGTTCCCCTCGGCGCGTGTGATCACGGCGTCCCGGCCGATCGGCGCGCAGCCCTGCGATACGAGGGCGCGGACGCCCACGTTTCGCAGGACGGCGCCGACGGCGCCCTCGGCGTGAATCGCGTCGTCGAGGAAGAGCGCCTGCGCGCCCGCGTCGCGCCCGGCGCCCGAAAGTCCCCCGACGACGGGGAGGCGCGGGTGGTCGGCGTTCAACCGGGTCAGGAGTGGCGCGGGCGGAAAGGTGAGGGGGTCGACGATCAGGGTGAGCGCGTCCGCGCCCGTCGGGTCCGGAAAGCCCGAGACCGCGATCTCGTCGCCCGCGTCGAACGCGGTCGCGTGGAACGTCTCGATCACCGCGCCTGGCAGCGACCCCGCCCAGACGATCGCGGCCGGCCCGTTCTCGAGCTCGCGGTCGCGCCCGACCACACCCTCGGCCACGCAGCCGACGAGCCTCGCGGGTCCGAGCGCGTCTCGCGCCGCGTCCGCGGCGGCCTCCGCTTCGCCCAGATGTGGGGCGGAGAGGAAGAGGAAGGCGAGATCGACCTCGTGCCCGCCGAGCCTCGCCGCCGCGTCATCGGCCGCGTCGCGAGCCGCCGCCGCGGCCTCTTTCGCCGTCGAGACGCCGGTCGCGATCCGCGTCACCGCTCGGCCCTCCTCGCCGCGAGCCGGCCGAACGTTGCCGGCGCGATCGCCTGGGCCGCGGCGGCGAGGCGAAACGCGCCCGGCACGAAGGTCTCCGCCTGCCCGCGCTCGACCGCACGGACGATCGCTTCCGCGACCCGCTCGGGGCGGGTGACGACGTGGCGCGCCCACCGCCGCTCGAGGAGTCCACGCTGGGGGAAGCCGACGGTCGCGACCGGCCCGGGATTCACCGAGTGGACGCGGATCCCGAGCGGCCGAAGCTCCGCCGCCACGCTCCGCGAGAACGCGAGCTGCGCGTGCTTCGACGCCGCATACGGGCCCGACGACCCGGCTGCGACCGTCCCGGCGACGGAGGCGACCGTCACGACGCTCGCCGGCGCGCCGCGCCGGAGAAGGGGAAGGAAGGCGCGGAGGGCCCACACGCTTCCGAGGTAGTTCGTCCGCGTCACCTCCTCGATCCGTTCCGCGGGAAGGTCGACGAACCCGCCGCCACCCGGAATCCCGGCGTTGTTGACGAGGAGCGACACGGAGGCGTGGCGCTCACCGATCCGCTCCGCGGCCGCCTCGACCTGCGTGCGGTCGCCGACGTCGCACGGCTCGGCCTCGCCGCCGGTCTCGCGCGCCGCTCGCTCTAGGCGCTCGACGCCCCGAGCGAGGAGGACGCACGTCCACCCCTCGTCCGAGAGTCGGCTCGCGAGCGCGAGTCCGATCCCGGTCGAGCCGCCCGTGATCACCGCGACCGCCATGAACCCATTGAACTCGACCGCGCCCGCCCGCGCTCAGCTCGGCGAAGCGAACGCGGCGAGCGTCCGCACGTTGATCTCGACGGTGTCCTCGATCGGCGTTGCATACCCTCCCGCGAGCGTCACGCACACCGGAACGCCGGCGCGGACGAGCGCCGTTCGGACGAGCACGTCCCGAACAGCGAGACCCTCCTTCGTAAGCGCGAGGCGCCCGAGTCGATCGCCCGCGTACGGATCGGCGCCGCCCAGGTAGAAGCAGAGGTCCGGCCTCGCGCGGGCCAGGGCTTGCGGGAGAAGCCGTTCGACGCCGTCGAGGTACGGCTCGTCGCCCGTGCCGTCGCCGAGATCGAGCTCGAGGTCGCCCGGGACGCGCCGGAACGGGTAGTTGCGAAAGCCGTTCACCGAGAAGGTGAACGCCTCCGGATCGTCGATGAATGCCGCGTGTGTCCCGTCGCCTTGGTGGACGTCGAGGTCGATGACGAGGACGCGCCGGACGCGACCTACCGTCCGAAGGGCGCGGGCCGCGACGACGACGTCGTTGAAGACGCAGAAGCCGCGGCCGCCGTCGGCGAAGGCGTGGTGCGTCCCCCCGCCGACGTTTGCGGCGACGCCGTCCGCGACGGCGGCCTCGGCGGCCGCGATCGTCGCGCCGACCGACCGGCGAGCCCGCTCGACGAGTTGCCACGACCACGGGAGGCCGAGCGCGAGCTCTTCGCGCCGCGTCAGGTCTCCGGCCTCGACGCGATCGACGTAGGCGGGGTCGTGGGCGAGCTCGATCTCGCCGCGCGTCGCCGCGCGCGCGTCGCGCACGTCGAGCCCGAGCGCCTCCGCGCCGGCGCGAACGAGGCGGTACTTGTCGACCGGGAACCGGTGACTCGGCGGGAGCGGAAACGTGAAGACGTCATGGGCGAACGCCAGCATCGCCCGAGACCTTACGGCGTAGACTCCCGCGCCGTGCCGGACTTCGCGGGGAAGCGCGGCCTCGTACTCGGGGTCGCGAACCGACGCTCGATCGCCTGGGCGATCGCGAAGCGACTCGCCGACGGCGGGGCGGAGCTCGCGTTCACGTACCAGGGCGATCGGATCGAGAAGGCGGTCCGCGAGCTCGCCGAATCGGTCTCGAGCCCACTCGTCACCGAGTGCGACGTCCGCTCCGACGAGGACGTCGCGCGCGTCTTCGCCGAGGTCGGCGAGCGGTTTGGCGGAGGCCTCGACCTCCTCGTCCACTCGGTCGCCTTCGCGGACGCTCGCGATCTCGAAGGCCGCTTCACCGACACGCCGCGCGAGCGCTTCTGGCTCGCGCTCGACGTCTCCGCCTACTCGCTCGTTGCCTGCGCGCGCGCCGCCGAGCCGCTCATGGAGGCGGCGGACGGCGGCTCGATCCTGACGATGACCTACCTCGGCGGTGAGCGGGCGGTGCCGCACTACAACGTGATGGGCGTTGCGAAGGCGGCGCTCGACGCGTCCGTCCGCTACCTCGCGTGGGACCTGGGGGAGAAGGGGATCCGCGTGAACGCGGTCTCGGCCGGCCCGGTGCGAACGCTCGCCGCCCGCTCGATCGCCGGGTTCCCGACGATGGAGTCGATCGTCGAGGAGCGCTCGCCGCTTCGCCGGAACATCCAAGCGGACGACGTCGGCGCGGCGGCCGCCTACCTTCTCTCGGACGAGGCGAAGAGCGTGACCGGAACTACGCTCTACGTTGACTCGGGCTACCACGCGATGGGAATGTAGAGATGGCGTTTGGCTGAGCCGTTTTTGGCTCAACTGAGCCGTTTGTCGTGC
>JALZGN010000079.1 GCA_030861005.1 Actinomycetota bacterium | reverse complement strand
CGGTACGGCAGACGAGGTTGCTAGGCTAAGGCGCTTCGTATGGGGAACGACGCCGCGACGCTTCTCCACGCCGAAGAGATCCGCGAGCTCCTCGAGAAGTCCGAGGCAGCCGGGACGGTCGACGCAGTCGAGCTCGCAGAGACGATCGACGCGCTCGATCCCGACGCGCCCGAGCTGGACGCGCTCCACCGCGAGCTCGAGGAGCGCGGCATCGAGGTGGTCGACCCGATCGCGAAGGAACCGCCCAAGGAGCCGACGGCTCCGCCGCGCGACCTCGACGCCGGCATCGAGGCGACGACGGACGCGCTCCAGCTCTTCCTCCGCGAGATCGGCCGTCACCCGCTCCTGACCGCCGCCGAGGAGGTCGAGCTCTCCAAGCGGATCGAGCGCGGCGACATCGCGGCCAAGCGGCAGATGATCGAGTCGAATCTTCGCTTGGTGGTCTCGATCGCGAAGAACTACCGAAACCAGGGACTCCCGTTCCTCGACCTGATCCAGGAGGGCATGTTCGGCCTCATCCGGGCGGTCGAGAAGTTCGAGTGGCGGCGCGGGCTCAAGTTCTCGACCTACGCGACTTGGTGGATTCGCCAGGCGGTCGCCCGCGCGATCGCGGACAAGGCGCGCACGATCCGCGTCCCCGTCCACGTCGTCGAGCGGATGCAGAAGATGCAGCGTGCCGAGCGGTATCTCTGGACGCAGCTCGCGCGCGAGCCCTCCCTCGAGGAGATCGCCGAGGAGGCCGGTCTGCCTCTCCAGCAGGCGATCGAGGTCCGCGGCGCGGCCCGGGCCTCGACGAGCCTCGACCAACCGATCGGCGAGCAAGACGACGCCGTCTTCGGCGACCTCGTCGCCGGCGAGGACCCGCTCCCCGACGAGGTGACCGAGCACCGACTCCAGAAGGAAGCGCTCGACCGCGCGCTCGAGTCCCTACCGGAGCGCGATCGACAGGTGCTCGAGCTTCGCTACGGGCTCCGCGGAGAGGAGCCGCACACGCTCGAGCACATCGGCCGCCGCCTCGGCCTGACGCGCGAGCGCGTTCGGCAGATCGAGGTCGAGTCGCTCGGCCGGCTCGCGTCGCTTCGCGACATCGGCGCCGCGGCCCACCGATAGAGGTCGGAGCCTCCGGGAACGATCGGCGCCGACCGCGGTCCAGCGGCGGGCAGGACTCCTAGACCGGGGGCGCGACGAGCGCTTGTAGCGCCGAGCCGTCGAAGAGCGCCTCCCCCGCCTCGCCGACACGCGCCCGAACCGCACGGTACGCCTCGTCGAGGAACGGCGGGCGGCGGGCGCGGTGGCCGTCCGAGCCGACGAGGGCGGCGAGCCCCTCCTCGACGAGGAGCCATGCCGTCCGCTCAGGCGCATCCCCGTGGTACCCGAGGAGGCTCGTTGCGTTCACCTGCAGGAGCCAGCCGCGGTCGTGGTACGCCGCCGCGCGGCCGGGGTCGTCAATGAGCGCGTCCGCTCGCTCCGGATGGGCGACGACCGGCGCGAAACCCGCAGCCTCGATCTCCTCCGCGACGCGCTCGGCGAGGCCGAGCGGCCCGTTGAAGGGAAGCTCCATGAGGACCGCGGACGTCTCGCCGAGGCGGTAGCGGCCGAGATCGGCCTCGAGGAGCGCCGGCGCCGGCGTGAGCTCGAAGCCGAGGCGGAGATCGAGACCGGCTTCGGCGGCGCGCGGCGCCATCGCGGCATGCGCCGAGCGGATCGCTTCCTCGCGCCCCGCCGAGAGTTCGAGATGCGGCCAGACGTGCGGCGTCGCGAAGAGGACGTTCGTGCCTCGGCGGGCCGCCTCGCGACAGAGCTCGAGGCCCTCGTCGAGCGACGTGACACCGTCGTCGCCCGACGGGACGACGTGTGAATGCACGTCCCAGAACACCGCCGTATCGTACGGCTCGGCTTTCCGATTCCCGGGGGAGAGAAACCGCGCTCCAGGCTGCGTGTCTCGCGCGCGCCGCCGTGCGGCGTCCCGCGGCGGCGCTCGGACGGCAGACGAGCGGGGGGGCGCGAAGGCTGCGCCGCCCCCGCATCCACTGATCTAACCCGGGTACTCCACCCCGGGGAACTGCTCGAGGAAGTCGCGCGCCGAAGCAGTGTCCAGCCGGTAGTCCTTGTCGGTTGCTCGGCAGACGGCGTCCCCGGTCACCGTAACGGCGACGAGCAGGTTCGACGCCTTGCCCCCGAGGAAGTGCGGGCCGCCGGAGTCGCCGTAGCACGTGCCCCCGCTCCCGGTCGAGATGTTCTCCGAGAGGAGGAGCCAGGCGCGCTGGAGCGAGAGGTAGTGCTGCAGCGCGTAGCGCCGGATTGCGTCGAAGAAGAAGGCGTTCGGGCCGCTCGTCTTCGTCTCGCGGACGGTGCCGTAGCCGACCGCCGTGAACGTCTCGCTTCTGATCTCGTGGCGGGCCTTGAGCCGCGTCAGAAGCCCGACGGCCGGAAGCCGGGCGGGCGTCACGCCAGGCGAGCGATCGAGAACGACGGTCGCGATGTCGAAGGTGTTGCTCTGACCGCCTGAGGCGTAGAGCGGATTCGTGTGGTAGGTGCCCGGGAGCGCGCCGGTGCGCGAGGTCGAGTCCTCGTCCCAGGAGGGCCGAAAGGTGACGTAGACCTGGTCGGGCTCGATCCCCTGGCTCTCGAGGTAGGCCGTGCAATGCGAGGCGGTCAGAAAGACGCGGCTCGCGATGAGCGTCCCCGAGCAGAGGACGTCGAGCCCGGGGCTCTCTGCATCGAAGTCGGCGAGAAGCGCACCGACCTCCGGGTGGAGATTTCCGTCAGGCTTTCCGAACGTGATGGCGCCGGCCGGGCCGGCGGGAAAAGCGAGGATTGCCGCCGCAATCGCAGCGACGAGGACGCGCTGGCGCACAGGAGGACCCCCCTGTTCGAGTGACGCCAAAACTCTCTCACGGCAGGCGAGAACCGGTCAACCGGCGTCGCGTTCGGCCATCGCCCGAGCTGAAAACGAATCCCGGAACGGAACGACCGTCCGGCTCCCGGTGCGGCGGGTCAGCCCGGGTTACTCGGCGCGCAGGTAGAGGCGCAGGTCGGGCGCGCTGACCTCGAGCTCGCGAAGCGCACGCGCTTCGAGCTGGCGGACGCGCTCGCGCGTTACGCCGAGCTCGGCGCCGACCTCCTCGAGCGTCCGCGGCTTCTCGCCCGTGAGACCGAAGCGAAGCTCGATCACGTGGCGCATCCGCTCGTTCAGCCGCTGGAGCGCCGACCGGAGCTCCTTCGTTCGCAAGAGCTCGGCGAGCGCGTGGTCCGGCTGCTCCGAGTTCACGTCCTCGAGCATGTCTGCGTAGATCGACTCGCCGTCGCCGACGGGCGTCTCGAGGCTGACCGGATCCTCGACGAGGTCGAGGAGCTCGCGGACCCGCTTCAGGTCGAACCCGCTCTCGGCCGCGATCTCCTCGGGGAGCGGATCGCGGTTCAGCTTCTGCGTGAGGACGCGACGGGCGCGGGTCACCTTCCGGACCTGGTCGACGACGTGCACAGGCAGGCGGATCGTCCGCCCCTGGTCGGCGATCGCCCGCGTCACCGATTGGCGAATCCACCAGGTCGCGTAGGTGGAGAGCTTGAAGCCGAGCCGGTAGTCGAACTTCTCGACCGCGCGGATGAGACCGAGATTCCCCTCCTGGATCAGGTCGAGGAGGGGGACGCCGCTGTTCACGTAGTTCCTCGTGATCGACATGACGAGGCGAAGGTTGGCCTCGATCAGGCGGCGCCTCGCGGCCTCGTCGCCCAAGTCTTTGAGCCGCGCGAGCTCGCGCTCCTCCGTCGGCGTGAGGAGGGGGCCGTCCCCGATCTGCCGGACGTAGAGCTTGAGCGGGTCTTGAGTCGGCGCCGGCTCGTCGGACGCGCCGTCGTCCTCCTCGGCCTCGTCGGCCTCGTCCACGGGGTCGTCCGGAACGGCCGCCAGCTCGAGCTTCGGCTCGTCGCCGAGGTCGTGGTCCGCGTCGTCTCCGGGGAGGGGCAGCTGAGGCAGCGCGTGTTCCACGCACCCTGTATCGGTCGGGCCCCAGGGCCTGCTACCCCCCGGCGGGGGATTAAGGAGGCGCTCGTCCGGCCGAGCGGTATACTGAGGTCTAGAGCGGCGGCCGGCGGCAGCACGTGCATCGCCGCGGGGGTAGACGGTTGCCTTTATGTGCGGGATCGCTGGATATAGCGTCAGCGTCGAGAGCCGGCTCGACCGGACCCTGACGGCGCAGGCGCTCTTCGCGGCGATCGCCGACCGTGGCTCCGACGCCGTCGGCTACGCCTACCGTCGCGGCCAGGGCCCGATCGTCGTCCACAAGCAACGGACGGGAGTAAGCGACCTCCTCGACGCGGTGGCGATCCCGGACGACGCAAGCCAAGTGCTCCTGCACGTCCGCGACTACACGAAGGGGCATCCGTCGCTCGCAGCGAACAACCATCCGATCCGCCACGGCGCCGTCGTGGGGATCCACAACGGGATCATCGCGAACGACGAGGAGATCTTCGCTCGCCACCGCTACGAGCGCGCCGAGCCAGGGATGACGGTCGACTCGGAGGCGATTTTCGCGCTCGTGGACGGCGCCGACGATCGCCGCGCCGCGCTCGAGGAGCTCTACGGGTCGCTCGCCGCGGCGTGGCTCGACGAGCGGGTGAGCGACGCCGTGTACCTCGCCCGCGGGGTCGGCCGGCCGCTCTGGATCGGCGAAGGCGAACGCGAGCTTCTCTTCGCGTCGACGCGCGAGGCGCTCGAGCTTGCCGAGCGCTACACCGGTGTCGGGCTCGAGAAGTACGAGCTCGCGCAGGGCTCGGCCGTGCGAGTCGTTCGCGGCCGGGTCGACGCGCTGGTCTCGTTCCGGGTCGATCCGTCCTTCACCGAGGAGCCGCTCCCTCCCGTGCGGGCGCCCCACGAGCGCCACTCGTGCCTCGAACGTCTCGCCGCGCTCGCGGGCCGTTCGAGCGGCGCGCTGCCCGCCGCCGCACGCTAGACCGGCACACGGAGGCGGGGACGATTGCCGCCTACGCGTCGATGTAGCCAAGCTCGCGGAGGAGGTCCCCCGCCTCGGCGAGAACGTCTGCGCGCGCCGCTCCGCTCAAGTCGCGCTCGTGGCGCCCGATCGAGGAGCCGTGCACGTGGCGCAGAGCGAGCTCGAGGGGCTCGCTTGGCGCTTCGAGGAACTCGGCGAGCTCGGTCGCGACGGCACTCGGCTCGGCGGCCAATCGCTCGTACCGAAGCTCGAAGGCTCGCGGCTCGAGACGGCGAGCGGCGGAGACGTAGCGCCGCCAGGCCCAGGCCGCCCGGCGCGCGTCGCTCGTCGCCCGAAACTCGTCGCGTCGCTCGGGCTCGACCCAAAAGCGGGGCGCGGCGCCGAACGCGTAGCCGGTCTCGTCCGTTCCGATCTTCCCGGCGCTCAGCCAGCCGCGCTCGAGGAGCGAGCAGACGACGTCGCGGCCGTCGCGGACGATGTGGACGAACGCCGCCTCGGGGAAGGCAAGCGCGGCCTCCTCCGCGACGAACGCGGTCTCGGGCGTCTGTTCGACGGCGCGGCGCGAGCCGACGAGTCCGAGGCGGCGCGTGGCCGCGAGGATCCGTCTGATCCTCCGCGCGGCCGCCTGCGGCGGCAGGCCGGCGAGCTCGGGGATCACCGCTTTCAACGGAGCCACCTCGCCGAGGTCGACGAAGCCGGGGAGGGTGCCAAGCGAGCGGCCGAGGAACGTCGTCCCTGAGCGAGGGCTTCCGATCACGAACACCATCCGGTCGTCCAGCGGCCCGAGGCGTGCCCGGAGAGGGCCGCCTCCGCGGGGGAGGACGCGCCGAGCGGTCTTGAGCTGGAGAGCGGTCGATCGAAGCGGGCCGGTCACGGCCGCAATCGTTGCAGCGCCCGCGGCGAGGCGGTCCGCTACGCCCTTGCGAGCCCGAGAGTAAGCCCCGAGTCGGCGCCTAGACTGCGGTCGTGAGACTCCGCTTCGAGATCGAGCTCGCCCGCCTGGCAGGGCGGCTCTCGCGGATCGCCGCGCGCGGAGGCGGAACGACGCTTCCGGGGAAGATCCTCGCCACGCTCGATCCGGCGGCCGTCGCGACGCTCGCACGGCGCCTCCCGCTCGGGTGCGCGCTCGTCACGGGGACGAACGGGAAGACGACGACCGCGGCGATGACCGCGGAGATCCTCGCGACGCGCGTTCGCCTGGCACACAACCGCGCCGGCGCGAACCTCGTCTCAGGGGTTGCCTCGACTCTCATCGAGTCGAACGGCGCCGACCTCGGCCTCTTCGAGGTGGACGAGGGTGCGTTCCCGGAGGTCGCGCGCCGGACGCGGCCGCGTGCCGTCTGCCTCGCGAATCTCTTCCGGGACCAGCTCGACCGCTACGGGGAGCTCGAGCTCGTTGCCGAGCGGTGGCGAACCGCCGTCGCCGAGCTCGCTCCGGCCGCATCGGTCGTCGCGAACGCCGACGACCCGCTGATAGCAAACCTCGCCCGCGGCCGCCAGAACGTCGTCCGCTTCGGGCTCGACGACCCGGCCGTCGCGCGAGAGCGGCTCCCCCACGCCGCCGACTCCAAGTACTGCGTCGACTGCGGGACGCCGTACGCGTACGAAACCGCGTACGTCGGCCATCTCGGCGCGTACCGCTGCCCGCGGTGCGGAAACGCGCGACCGATCCTGGACGTCGCCGCGCGCGGCGTCTCGCTCGACGGGATCGAGCATGCGTCGTTCGACCTCGTGACCTCGGACGGCACACGCCGCGTCGTCCTCGGGCTCCCGGGCCTCTACAACGTCTACAACGCGCTCGCCGCGGCGTCGCTCGCCCTCGTCCTCGGCGCGACGCTCGCCGACGTGGCGGACGGCCTCGGGCGGTTTCGGGCCGCCTTCGGTCGCTTCGAGCGGATTCCCGTGGGCGAGCGCACCGTCCTCATCCTGCTCGTCAAGAACCCGGCCGGCGCCAACGAAGCGATCAGGACACTCCTCGACGGTCGCCCGCCCGCGCTCGCGGTGGTCGCGCTGAACGACGAGATCGCCGACGGGCGCGACGTGTCCTGGATCTGGGACGTCGACTTCGAGCTGCTCGCCGGCTCGCTCGAACGGCTCATCGCGAGCGGGTCGCGCGCGCACGAGCTCGCGCTTCGGTTCAAGTACGGCGGCCTCGACGCTTCCCGGATCGAGGTCGTGCCCGCCCTCGAACGCGCGCTTGATCGCGCTCTCGAGCTGACGCCGCCGGGCGGCGAGCTTCCCGTCCTCCCCACCTACACCGCCATGCTCGCGCTGCGGAAGATCGCTTCCGCCCGCGGGCTCGTCCGTCCCTACTGGGAGGCTCACGGGGGAAGCGCGGTTTCCCCCGTGAACCCCCTTCTTAAGGACCGTGACGTGTGAGAATCGTCGTCGGCCACCTCTATCCCGACTACCTGAACATCTACGCCGACCGCGGGAACATCGCCGTCCTCGCCAGGCGCGCGGCCTGGCGCGGCGTCGAACTCGACTACCGCACCGTCGGCGTCGGAGAGCGCCTCCGCCCGGGCGAGCACGATCTCCTCTACATCGGCGGCGGCCAGGATCGCGAGCAGGCGCTCATCGCACCCGATCTCGCCGCGCGGAGCCGAGATCTGGAGGAGGCCGTTTCTCGCGGGGCCGCCGTTCTCGCCGTCTGCGGGGGTTACCAGCTCCTCGGTCGCTCCTACCGCGACCGCTCCGGTGCCGAGCTCCCGGGTGCCGGCGTCTTCGACCTCCAGACCGTCGCGGGCGAGCGGCGGATGATCGGCGACGTCCTCCTCGAATGCGAGCTCGAGCCCGGGCGACTCCAGACGCTCGCGGGCTTCGAGAACCACGCCGGGAGAACGATCCTCGGGGCAACCGCGGAGCCGCTCGGCCGGGTGGTCGCCGGCTTCGGGAACGACGGCGAGAGCGGATACGAAGGCTGTCGACGCGACCGCGCGCTCGGGACCTATCTGCACGGCCCGCTCCTGCCACGTAACGCATGGCTCGCTGACTGGCTTCTCGCCCAAGCGCTCGCGCACCGGGAAGGCGAAGCGCCCGAGTTCGACCCGCTCGCAGACGACTTCGAAGACGAGGCGCGCGACATCGCCGCCCAACGCGCGCGGGAGCGCGGCGGCCGATTTCCCTGAGCGCACGAGCTCGCGGAGCGCTTCGCGTCGTCAGCGGGCCCAGAGGGCGCCGAGGTACACGGTCGGGTCGCCCGGCTGCCAGCGGGCCAGGAACCGCTGAATCGGCGGGTGGACGACGATGTCGACGAGCTCCTCGGGGCCGAAGAGCCGGTGCCCGCGCACCGCCGTGTCCTGGGAGGCGACCATCTCGAGCGACGGGTGCGCGAGGTGGACCGCGAAGATCAGATGGACGACGTGCTTGCGCTGGAGCGCGCGCTCGGGCGAGATGGACTCGACGACGGCGACGGGCCCCTCGAGCTGGACGTCCTCGGAGATCCCGCACTCCTCCTCGAGCTCGCGGTGGAGAGCGTCCGTCAGCGTCTCACCGTAGTGCACGCCGCCGCCGGGGAGCATCCAGTACGTGTCGCCGTGCTTCTCCTGGCGGATGAGGAGGATCCGATTCCCGCGCCGCAGGATCGCGCAGACCCGCATACGCGGCTCGATCACCGGCGGACGGCGGCGGACGAGCCGAATCCCCGGGCGCCTCGCTCGCTCGCGGGGAGCTCGCCGACCTCGACGACGGAGACGGCGGGCGCGGGCAGGACGACGAGCTGGGCGATCCGCTCACCCGTTTCCGCCACGAACGTCTCCTCCCGGTCCGTGTTCAGCAGCACGACCTTGATCTCGCCCCGGTAGCCGGAGTCGATGAGGCCGGGCGAGTTGACGACCGCGATGCCGCGGCGGGCGGCGAGCCCCGAGCGCGGCTGCACGAAACCCGCATAGCCGTCTGGGATCGCCACCGCGACACCCGTGGCGACGACGGCGCGCTCGCCGGGGGCGAGCTCGACCCGCTCGCACGCGGCGAGGTCGAGCCCGGCGTCCCCGTCGTAGGCGCGCTCGGGGACGCGCGCGTCGGCGCGGAGGCGAACGACGGGGAGCTTTATCACACGTGCTTGGCTCGGGCTTTTTGTCGCTCGACGACGAGGTAGGGAGCGAACCGGCCGATCTCGTCCCGCGGGAGGCGCGCGATGACGTGGACACCGTCGGGGCGGTCGGCGCGCTCCTCGATCGGCGCGCCGAGCGCGTAGAGGTCGGTGAGGACGCGCCCGTCCGCGTAGGGAACGACGAGGCGGACGGGCTCGAAGCGGTCGGCGAGACGCTCCGCGATCCGAGCACGCACCTCGTTGAGTCCTTCTCCCGTCGCTGCCGAGATCTGGACGGCGCCGGGGAAGCGATTCCCGAGTCGCCGGCGGCCGAGCGGGTCGACGAGGTCGACCTTGTTCAGCACGAGCTCGCGCGGGATCGTGGCCGCTCCGATCCCGGTTAGGACGGCCTCGACGGCACGGACGGTCTCGTCGAGGCGCTCGTCGGCTTCGGCGCCGTCGACGACGTGCAGGACGAGGTCGGCGAGGAGCGTCTCCTCGAGCGTCGCGGCGAACCCCTCGACGAGCTGGTGCGGCAGCCGGCGGATGAACCCGACCGTGTCCGTGACGAGGTAGCGGCGACCGTCCTCCTCGAAGGCGCGCGTGGTCGGGTCGAGGGTCTCGAAGAGGCGGTCGTTCACCGTCACGTCCGCGTTCGTGAGCGCGTTCAGGAGCGTCGACTTGCCCGCGTTTGTGTAGCCAGCCAAGGCAACGACGGGGACGGCGGCGTCCTGGCGTGACTTCCGCTGCGTCGAGCGACGACGCTCGAGCGCCCGCAGTCTCTCCTTCAGCACGGCGATCCGTCTCCGCGCCAGGCGGCGGTCGGTCTCGAGCTGCGTCTCGCCTGGTCCCCGGCGGCCGGCACCGACGCCGCCGCCCGTTCGCTCCAGGTGGCGCCACATGCCGCGCATGCGCGGGAGGTTGTACTCGAGCTGCGCGAGCTCCACCTGCAGTTTCCCTTCCGCCGTCTGCGCGTGCTGCGCGAAGATGTCGAGGATGAGCTGCGTCCGGTCGACGACCCGCAGGTCGAGCGCGTCCTCGAGGCGGCGCTGCTGGCTCGGGTCGAGGTCGTCGTCGACGATCGCCGTCTCGGCTCCGGTATCCGCGACGCGGCGCTTCAGCTCCTCGAGCTTCCCCTTCCCGACGTAGGTCCGCGGGTCCGGCGCCGGCCGGTGCTGGACGAGCGCGCCCACCGGTTGCACCCCCGCCGTCCGCATGAGCTCGCGGAGCTCCTCGAGCTCGTCCTCGGCGTCGGCACCGGGCGAAAGGACGATGACGCAGAACCCGCGCTCCGGCTGCGCGCCCGGGGCGGGATCCGGCAGGTGCTGAGGCATCCGTCACCGATTATGCCCACCGGCCTCCGGGAATAGGCTGCCGGCGTGCACGAGGACGACGAGCTCGCGCGGCGAGTGGCCGAGACGACGCTCGCCCTCGTCGACATCCCATCCGAGAGCCGGCGCGAGGCCGGTGCGGCGGCCTGGGTGGAAGCGGCCGTCCCAGTCGACGCCGTGCACCTCGTTCATCGAGCCGAGGCAACGCTCTTCTACCTGAGCGAGCGCCGGCCCCGGGCCGCGCTCGCCGTCCTCGCGGGCCACCTGGACACCGTTCCAGCGCAGGGGAACCTACCCGGCCGGATCGCCGACGGGTGGGTGCACGGCCTCGGGGCGAGCGACATGAAGGGCGGCGTCGCGGTCATGGTCGAGCTTGCGCGGACGCTCGCCGCTGCCGCCACGCCGCTCGCGGTCGACCTCGGCCTCCTCTTCTTTCCGCGTGAGGAGCTCCCGCAGGAGGAGAGCGCGCTCCCCGTCCTGTTCGACGCCTGCCCGGCGATCCGCGAGGCCGACCTCGTGGTCGTCCTCGAGCCGACGGACAACGAGCTCCAGCTCGGCTGCCTCGGGAACCTGAACGCCACGCTCGTCTACCGTGGCGAGAGCGCGCATTCGGCTCGGCCGTGGACGGGGAGGAACGCGATCGAGCGTGCCGTCGCCGGCCTTGCGCGCGTCCTACCCGTTCCTGCGCGCGAGGTCGAGATCCAGGGGCTCCGCTTCGTCGAGGTGGCGAGCCCGACGGAAATCGCGGCGGGAATCGCCACAAACGTCATTCCGGACCACGCCACGTGCGTCCTGAACTTCCGCTACGCGCCCGATCGCCCGCCCGCCGCCGCGGAGGAGCACGTTCGCGAGCTGGCCGCAGCCGCTCGTGCCGACGACGTCCGGATTGCCGGGAACTCGCACCCGGCTCCGGTCGTTCGTGACGCCCCGCCCGTCGGACGCCTGCGCGACGCAGGCGGCTTCTCGTTCGCGCCGAAGCAGGCATGGACGCCGGTCGCCGAGTTCGCGGCCGCGGGCCTCGTCGCGGTCAACCTCGGGCCGGGCGCGACGCGCTACGCGCACAAGCGCGACGAGCGCGTCGAGATCGCCGAGCTCGTGCGTACCTACGAAGCGCTCCACCGCTTCCTAACCGATCCGTGACCCGACGGCTAGTAACAGTCTGTTACTTGCTCAGAGCGGCGAGCCAGCGCGCGCACGCGACGTGCATCGGCATGACCTCCGTCTCGGTTACGCCCCAGGCGAGCGCGTGGACGACCCCCCAGCCGCGCACGCGCTCGCGGTCGAGCGCGAGGTCGGCGGACAGGCGATCGAGGCGGCGGCGGAGGCGCCGGACGGGGTCTGGATCGCGGGCGAGCTCGGGCCGGCGATCGCGGAGAAACGAGGCGGTGTCGAACGCACGCTCGCCGACGAGCGGCTTTGGGTCGATCGCGAGCCAGGGCTCGCGCTCCGCGCGCAGGACGTTTCCGCCGTGCAGGTCCTGGTGGAGGACGACCGCTTCCTCGCCCGGAGCCGGCGCGGCGAGGAAAGCGACCGCCTCGTCGAGCAGCGCTCGCTCGAACGGCCGGCCGAGGCGCGCCCAGCGCGCCGGAAGCTCGCGAGCCCAGCGAGCCGCCTCGTCCTCCAGTCGGCGGAACGGCGCCCCGGGCGAGGGAGGCCGCGCGAGACGGCGGAGGATCGTCGCGGCGACGGTCAGTGCCTCGTCTTCGTCCGTCTCGGAGAGCGCCGTCCCCGGCTCGCACCGCTCGAGGAGGAGCGCGCGCCGACTCGGGTCGTGTGCGAAGAGGCGAACGGCGCTCAGGCCCTCCCAGTGCGCGAGCGCATGCGCCTCGTGTTCGCTCTCGCGATGCGGGACGTTCAGCTTGAGCACGGCGGCACCGCCGTCCGAGAGCCGAACCGGAGCGACGTACGCGATGTGTGCCGGCTCCACGGGCTCCCCGAGGCGAAGAGACCATGCCTCCGCGACCTCGCCGACGAGGCGCGGGAGCGCTGCCAGCCACTCCTCGCCGCCCGGCTCCTCTCGGAGCTCGTCGAACCCTCGCGGGAGGTCGACGGTCGGCCGCACGTCAGCACTCTCTACGATCCCGGCTGCGTGCGCCTCTCCCCCGTCCTCACCGCCCAGGCGACCTACCCGTTCGTCCGCCTCGACGAGGCGAAACGGCGCGTGGCCGCCCGCGGCGTCGAGCTCCTCGACTTCGGGATGGGCGACCCGCGCGAGCGCATCGACCCGAGGATCGAGCGCGCGCTCGCCGAGGCGCTCCCGGCGACCGAGGGCTACCCCCGCGCGCAGGGTCTTCCCGAGCTCCGAAGCGCGATCGCCCGCTGGTGCGAGCGGCGCTTCCGCGTCGCCGTCGACCCCGACCGCGAGGTCATTCCGACGCTCGGCTCGAAGGAGGCGATCTTCAGCTTCGCGCAGGTGCTCGTCGATCCCGGGAGCGGCCGAGACGTCGTCGTGACGACGGATCCCGGCTACCCCGTGCCCGAGCGGGGGGCCGCGTTCGCCCACGCCGAGGTCGTCCGTCTCCCCCTCCGGGAGGAGGACGGCTTTCTCCCCGACCTCGACTCGCTCGACGAGGACACCTGGCGCCGAGCCGCGATCGTGTGGGTGAACTACCCGAACAACCCGACCGGGGCGACGGCCCCGCTCTCCTTCTACGAAGCACTCGCGGCGCTTGCCGCCGCGCACGACGTCGTCCTCGCGTCGGACGAGGCCTACAGCGAGCTCTGGTTCGACGAACCGCCGCCGTCGGCGCTCCAGGTACGCGATTCCGGCGCCCGAGTCGCGGTCTTCAACTCGCTCAGCAAGCGCTCTTCGATGACCGGGTACCGATCGGGGTTCGTCGCAGGCGACGGCGAGATGGTCGCCGCGCTCCGCGCGTTTCGCCCGAACGCCGGCACCGCTCCCCAGGAGTTCGTCCAACGCGCCTCCGTCACCGCCTGGGAAGACGAGGAGCACGTGGAGCGAAATCGCGCGCTCTATGCGCGAAAGCGCGCGCTCCTGCTCGATCTCTTCGCCCGCAAGCACATTCGCGTCGCCGGGAGCCGGGCGACGATCTACCTCTGGGTCGAGGTTCCCGACGGCGAGTCGTCCGAGCGTTTCGCCGAGCGCCTGCTCGAGGCCGGCATCGTCGTCACGCCCGGCTCGTACCTCGGCGACGCGGGCGAGGGTTACGTGCGGTTCGCGCTCGTGCCGACCGAGGACGAGTGCGCCCGCGCGGTCGACCGGCTCGACTCGCTCCTGTGACCGCCGACGTCGCGCGCGAGATCGAGCGGCTCTGGGAGTCGCCCGAGGAGCAGGCGGCCGGCGGCCGCGCGGCGGTCGAGGAAGCGATCGACCTCCTCGACCGAGGCGAGGTCCGCGTCGCCGAGCCGGGCCCCGACGGGTGGGTCGTGAAGGAGTGGGCGAAGAAGGCGATCCTCCTCCTCTTCCGCCTGCGCGAGCTCGAGGCGATCGAGCTCGGGCCCTTCGAGTACCTCGACAAAGTGCCGCTCAAGCGCGACTACTCGGCCCTCGGCGTCCGCGTCGTACCCCCGGCCGTCGCCCGCTACGGCTCCTTCCTCTCGCCGGGCGTCGTTCTCATGCCGAGCTACGTCAACATCGGCGCGTGGGTCGGCCCCCGGACGATGGTCGACACGTGGGCGACCGTCGGCTCGTGCGCGCAGATCGGGGCCGACGTCCACCTCTCGGGCGGCGTCGGGATCGGCGGCGTCCTCGAGCCGCCCCAGGCGCGCCCCGTGATCGTCGAGGACGGGGCCTTCATCGGCTCACGGTCGGTCGTCGTCGAGGGCGCGCACATCGGCGAGCAGGCGGTCCTCGGCGCGATGGTGGTCGTCACCGCCTCGACCCCGGTCATCGACGTGAGCGGAGACGAGCCCGTCGAGTACCGCGGTCACGTTCCCCCGCGGTCGGTCGTCATCCCGGGAACCCGACCGCGCGACTTCCCCGCGGGGACGTACGGCGTCCCGGCGGCGCTCGTGATCGGCCGGCGAAGCGCCTCGACGGACCTCAAGACGAGCCTGAACGAGGCGCTCCGCACGCACGCGATCGCTGTCTAGACGTCATCAGCGGTCGCTTGTGTCCTTCCGAAGGAGCGGGGACTCGGTTGGTGTGCGGGCGGGGACGAGCTGACCGGGGTCCGCCGATCTCGCCTAGACGTACTGCGCCAGGAACTCCTGGACGGAGGGGATGTCGATCCGCTGGTCGACGTTCGTCGCGTGGCAGAACGCGTCGCCGGTCGTCGTGATCGCAACGACGATGTTCGTGTCGCCGAGGAAGATCGGGCCGCCCGAGTCGCCGAAGCAGGTGCCCCCGCTCCCCGTTGCCGGGTTCTGGGACAGACGGAGGTAGCCAGGGCTCAGGGCATTGAAGTAGCCGACCGCGTACTCGCGCTGGTCGAGGTACGTGAGCTCGTTCGCGTGCCCTGGCTCCTGCGCTCCGTACCCGACCGAGGTGAACGTCGTCGTCTGATCGAGCGTCCCCGCCGCCTGCATCTCGTCGAGCAGATTGAGGCTCGCGATCTGCGCCGGCTCGATGCCGCGGACGGGTTTCGAGAAGACGACGACGGCGACGTCGTTCGCATTCGACTGCGACTGGCCGTAGTCGGGGTGCGCGATGAACTCGCCGCAATAGAGCTTGGAGTGGGAGGTGTACTTGGCGTCGAACGTGACGCAGGCAGTGCCCGTGCCGAGGTCGCAGTGGGCCGCCGTCAGGAAGACGGTCGGCGAGATCAGCGTCCCGGAGCAGTACGGGTACGTCCCGTCGTCGAACGTGCCGACGAGGGCACCGACGTACGGGTATCGGTTCTGCGTGTCGAGCTGGCCGTACGTGATTGCACCGGCCGGCGAGGCCGAAAGTACGAGGGCGACGACGGCGAGCGCGACGACGATGAGCTTCTTCACGAGCTTCCCCCCTTGCCGAGATCCTGCGGCCGCCCCCATGGTAGTGCAGCCTCGACGAGCTCTCCCCCGAAGATCTGCTCGACCGGCCCGACGAGACGGGCGTGGAAGTCGTCGCCGATCTCGACGAGGAGCTCCCCGACCTGCGGAAACCCGACGGTGACCGGGCTCTCGCACCAGCCGTTCGCGTAGGCGGCGGCCGCAGCAGCGACCGCGCTCGAGCCTGACGAGAGCGTCGCGCCCGCTCCGCGCTCCCAGACGCCGACGAGGAGCTCGTGCGGGCCGAGGACGCGGACGAGCTGGACGTTCGTGCCGCCGGGGAAGCGCGCATCCGACTGGATGAGCGGCCCGTAGAACCCGACGTCGTTCTCGTCGAAGTCGAGGCGGACGACCGCGTGCTGGTTCCCGACCGCGACGGGCGTGAACTCGAGCGGCTCCCCGTGGACTTCGAGTTGGTCGCGGGCACCGACCTCGACCCTCCCCACGTCGAGCTCGACGTCGGAACCGCGAAGGCGCGCATGAACCTCGCGAGCGTCGAAGCGAAGCCGGACGAGATCCGCGCCCGACCGCCGGCCCAGCCAGAGGGCGGCGATCCGCGCTCCGTTGCCCGAGAATGCGGCCGTCGTCCCATCGGGGTTCCAGATGACGACGTCGGCCTCTGGGCCCTCGACCGCCACGATCTCGACGATCCCGTCGGCACCCACGCCGAAGTGGACGTCGCAGAGTCGCCTTGCCGCGTCGGGGTCGAGCTCACGCTGGAGCTCGCCCCGCTCGACGAGCAGGTACGCGTTGCCGAGCGCGTGCCATTTCGAGAATTTCATCGGCGACGTCACCGGGGGGCCGGTCGGCGCGAACGGTAACGAGGTCGGGAATCCGGCGCATCCACTTGCGCTGGTAGGCGGCGTACCGCCGCGTGCGCAGTACGAGCGCCGCGATCGCCTCCTCACGAGGGAGCTCGGCCGCCTCGCGAAGCCCGTGGATCGTTGCCGCGGTCCGCGAGAGCGGCCGCGCGAGCGCCCGGCGCGCCTCCTCCTCCGCTCCGCGCGCGAACATGCGGTGCGTCCTCACCTCGATTCGACGCCAGAGATCCTCGCGCGGGACCTCGAGCCCGAAGACGAGCGTCGGGTGCCGCGTCTCGCCCGACCAGAGCTGATCGGCGCGAGCCCGAAGCGACGTACCGGCCTCCGCGAGCTCGAGCGCCCGGACGACCCGGCGGCGGTCGTTCGGATGCACCGACGCAGCCGCGGCCGGGTCGCGCTCGACGAGGACAGCATGGGCCCGCGCGGCGCCCAGCCGATCGTAGAGTGCCTCAATTCGCTCTCGCGCTCCCGGCGCCGGCGGCGGAGGGAGCTCGAGATCCGCGAGCGCGGCTCGCAGGTAGAGACCGGTGCCGCCGACGGCCACCGGCACCCGGTCGCGCGCGAGGGCGTCGTCGATGGCGGCATGCGCGAGCCGCTGGTAAGCCGCAACGGACGCTTCCTTCTCGAGCGGCCAGATGGCGACGAGCCCCGTCGGTCGCTCCGACTGGTTGGTGAGGATCGGGACGTCTCGATAGACCTGCATCGCGTCCGCCGAGACGAGCTCGGCCTGAACTCGCTCCGCGATCGCCTCCGCGACGCCGCTCTTCCCGGACGCGGTCGGCCCGAAGATCGCGAGCACGAGAGGCGGGTAGAGAGCGCGCATGTCCGAGAAGATCGTAGGCGGGCGCCTCGTTCTCGGCGGAACCCTCGCCGACCGCGTGGGGCGGCAAACGACGATGCTCGCGCTCGTCGCCTTCGTCCTCGTTCCTCCGGCCGCACGCGCAATCGGTGCGGCCGCCGAGCAAGCGGCTTACGCGGCGACCACGGCGGCCTCACGGCCGCTCAGCGTCGTCGACGTCGCCCCCACGATCTCCACCTGGACGAGCTCGCCCCCACGCGCGTCGCCGGCGAAGTTCACCGTGGTGTTACGCCGTGTCCGGCCGCGTCGCCTCGTCGGGTCCGTTCGGCTCGGCCCTTCCACGAGAACCTCCTCGACCAGCCCGACGCGGCGCGCGTTCCGCTCGACCGCGATCCGCTGCACAACCTCGACCAGCCGCTCAAGGCGGTCGTGCTTCACGTTCTCGGGAACCTGGTCCGGCATCGCGGCCGCCTCGGTCCCTCGTCGCGGCGAGTAGATGAAGGTGAACGCGCTGTCGTATCCGACCTCCTCGACGAGCGCGAGCGTCTCGCGGAAGTCGGCCTCCGTCTCGCCGGGAAAGCCGACGATGATGTCCGTCCCGAGCGCGAGATCGGGGAGGGCGGCGCGCAGCCGCCGGACGAGCGACAGGTAGCGGTCGCGGTCGTACGTCCGCCGCATCGCCTTGAGGATCCGGTTCGAGCCCGACTGCACGGGCAGGTGGACGTGCTCGCAGACCGCGTCAGACTCGGCCATGGCGGCGATCACAGGCTCGCGGAAATCTTTCGGATGCGGGCTCGTGAAGCGGATCCGGTCGATCCCCTCGACGGCGTCGCAGGCGCGCAGGAGCTCCCCGAACTCGGTCCGAAGCCCGGGCGCCAGGTCGCGGCCCCACGAGTTCACGTTCTGGCCGAGGAGCGTGACTTCCCGGACGCCGTCCGCGGCGAGCCGGGTCACCTCGGCGACGATGTCGCCCGGCCGGCGGCTCACCTCGCGCCCGCGGACGGCGGGGACGATGCAGTAGGCGCACTTCGAGTTGCAGCCCATCGAGACCTGGACCCACGCCTGGAAGGGCCGCTCTCGGTGCATCGGGAGCTCCCCGGCGAAGGAGCGCTCGACGAGGCCGAACCGGCCGCGCCGGACGCCGGCCCCGCCGGCGCCGATCCACTCGGCGAGGTGCGGGATCGATCCCGGCCCGAAGGCGACGTCGACGTGCGGGTAGAGCTCGAAGAGCCGCTCGCGCTGGGCCTCGGCGTAGCAGCCGCCGACTGCGATGACCTTCTCGGGATCGGCCTCCTTGAGCGCCCTCGCCTGCGCCAGGTGCGCGGCGAAGCGCTGGTCAGGCTTCTCGCGGATCGTGCAGGTGTTGAAGACGATCACGTCGGCCTCGTCCTGCGCGTGCGCTTCCCCGAGGCCGACCGACTCCAGCATCCCCTTGATCCGCTCGGAATCGTGGGCATTCATCTGGCACCCGAACGTCGTCACGTGGTAGCGCTTCACGGCCCTCACTGTAGCCGTGCCCTCGGGACGTCGATCACCTTCGCCGCGGGGCCCGACGCACGCAAGTAACAGACTGCAACTTGCGTCTCGGGCCGCGGGCGGCTGCTATTTCGCGTACTCGGTCGCGCGCGACTCGCGGATCACGGTCACCTTGATCTGCCCGGGATACTCGAGCTCCTTCTCGATCTGCCGCGCGATGGCCTGGCTGAGTAGCACGGCGGTGTCGTCGTCGACCTCTCCGGGCTGCACCATCACGCGGATCTCCCGGCCGGCCTGCATGGCGTAGACCTTGTCGACGCCGGTGTGGCGCGTGGCGATCTGCTCGAGGTCGCGCAGCCGCTTGACGTACTGCTCGAGCGACTCGCCACGCGCACCGGGCCGCGCGCCCGAGAGCGCGTCCGCGGCCTGCACGATCACCGCCTCGACCGTCTGC
>JALZGN010000013.1 GCA_030861005.1 Actinomycetota bacterium | reverse complement strand
TCGTCCTCGTGGTCCTGGACGCGACGGATCCCGCCAAGCACGGCCCTGCGGGGGGGCTCGAGAACTTCTCGGGCTCCACGTACCTCCTGACGCAGCTCGGCGTCGTCGCCGTTAACGGCCGGGGGCTCGACCGTCCTCGCGGGATCGCTGAAAGCGCCGAGCGTGAGCTTGCTCGTCGAGTCGGCCGCCTGGCTCGCCATCGTGGTCGGTCTGGCGCTGGTCCTTGCGCTCGGTGTCTCGTCTGCGGTTGGCTCGCGAGGCACGACGGTCGGGGTCGTCGTTGGCTGGCAGGTCGTGCTCATGCCGCTCCTCCTCCAGATGAGGACCCTCGAGTCCCTCCGCGACGTGCTACCGGTTGCCGCGACGGAGCGCCTCGCGCCGTCGGCCTTGTTCGACGGCTCCCCGACTATGTCGATGTCGGTGAGCGTCGCGATCGTGGTGCTCGCCGCCTGGACGGTCGTTCCGCTCGCCGCCGGCGCGTGGCGTACGTCGACCCGAGACGCCTGACTGGGGTTGCGTCGTCAACCGCCTTGGCAGGAGCCAGACGCAAGCTGAGCTGAACGGAAGCGGCGAACCTTGCCAAGAGCTCGGGAAGTGGCCGAGTGGTGGGCGGGCGTCGAGGTCGTCGAGAAGCTTGACGCCGGGCGACGAGAACGGGCTCCGGAGCATCGATCGCCGTCGATGCCGGAGCCGGCTTCCGTACACGGTCCGGTTTGACATGTGGACGACGCGCATCGAAGCTCCGCTCGTGCTCGAGGCGAGGCGCAGGGCGAGCTCGAGGGCGTCGGCCCGGTGGCGGTTCTACCAGGGAGACGTGACCCGCGGTCAGGCACGAGCGCGGAGCTAGGACCGGCGTGAGGATCCTCGGCGCTCTCCTCGCCGTGGTGGCGCTGGTCGCTGCCCCTGAGCCCGGCGCGACGAGCGTCGGGGAGTCCTCGCCGCGGGGGACCGTGAAAGTCGTCGCCGCGGGGGACATCGCGTCCTGCGACACGCGCGCCGACGAGGCGACGGCGGCCCTTGCCGGCCGGCTCGCTCCCCACGCGGTCCTGACGCTCGGCGACAACGCATATCCCAACGGGACGAGAGACGATTTCGACAAGTGCTACTCGGCGAGCTGGGGCCGGCTCTTCAGGAAGACGCATCCGGCGCCCGGAAATCACGACTACCACACTCCTCGCGCGAGGGGGTACTTCGCCTACTTTCGCCGTCGAGCACCCGGCCCGTACTACAGCCGGAACCTGGGGAGGTGGCACGTCGTCTCGCTGAACTCGGAGATCGACACCACCGCCGGCTCGCTGCAGGAGCGCTGGCTTCGCGCCGACCTCGCGCGCGACCGGCACCGCTGCGAGCTCCTCTACTGGCACCGTCCGCGGTGGTCGGGCGGCCCGCACGGGTCGGACGAGGGCATGCGAGCCCTCTGGCGAGCCGCCTACCGACACGGCGTCGAGCTCGTCCTCTCCGGCCACGACCACAACTACCAGCGTTTCCGTCCCCTCGACGCAGCCGGTAGCCGCGACCGGCGCTTCGGGGTCCGGCAGATCGTCGCCGGAACGGGAGGCGGCGGCGGGCACTACCGACTCGAGCGAGTGCGGAATCGCGCGGCGGCGAACTCGACGACCTTCGGCGTCGTCGTGCTCGTCCTCCGTAGGCGAAGCTACGACCTCCGCTTCGCTCCCGCGGCCGACGGCGCGTTCCGCGACGCTCTCCGCGGCGTCCGCTGCCACGGCGCGCCGCCCGCCCGCCGAGGTTACCGGCGTGCTCGACCAGGGGAAATGAGTTCGTTCCGCCCCGGTGCCCCGCGCGGCCGTGGTGCGCGAGTTGTAGATCAGCGTGATCGGGTTCGAACGCGCGGTAGCTCCGTTGGCGCCTCGGTGGGAGCCTCCGCCGGAGCGCCGGGCTCGTGAGACGGGTTCCCTCCCGCCAGCCCGGGGAGTCGAAAGGGCGAGGCACCGTGCGTTCGGACTCGTGGAGCCGGCGGGCGGCGCGCGGCCGGCCCGCTAGGGAAGCCAGTCGAGCTGACCCTCGCCGCAGCAGACTGCAGCGAGCGAGCGGAGAACAGGCATGAACTGCCTCCGCGAGCCCGGCTGCATCACGTACCAGCCGTGCATGGCGCGAGCGGAGTAGTCGATGCTGATCAGCAGGCGGCCGTCCGGAAGCCAGGCGCCGAACCCTTCGTGCTCCGAGCGAAGCCCGGTCAGCGGCTCGGGGCCCGACCCGTCAGCGCCGATGACGCTGAGTCGCTCCGCCGCGCCGTTCCCCTGGTTCCAGACGACGATCTGCCGTCCGTCGGGCGACCACCCTTGGGGGTACTCGCCGCGAGCCCCGCTCGTGAGACGGCGCTTGTTCCCACCGTCGGCGTCGATTACCCAAGCGTCCCAATGCTGGTTCTCGTCCAGGTGGCAGTACGCGATCTTCTCGCCCGTGGGCGACCATTCCGCACACTCGCCCTCGGCCCCGAGGGAGCGCACGTTCCCGCCCGCCCGGTCGGCGACGGAGATCCTCCCGCCCGCGGCGGAGAAGACGACGTGCCGGCCGTCCGGCGACCAATCGGCGAACGCCGCCCCTGCCCGGAACGTTCGCTCGCCCGAGCCGTCCGCGTCGATTACGAGCAGGCCCTCCTCAGGGCTCGGGTCGCGCGTGCTGCGAAAGACGACGAGTCGTCCGTCAGGCGACCAGGCAGGATCGAGATCGAAGCCCTCGCCGCTTTGGGTGAGCCGGCGCCGCACGGTCCCGTCGCCTCGCATCGTCCAGAGGTCGCCGCCTCGGTCGTGGAAGACAACGCGTCCGGGAAGCGGTCCGCTCGTCGGCTCCGGGACGGTGCGGATCGGGCCCACGGGAGGCACGCGCACCGCTTCCCGCTCGAGCTCGCGGGCGCCACCGCCCGTGCAGGCGGCGACTGCGAGCGCAAGGGTCCCTGCGGCGACCTGTACGAGCAAGGCCGACCTAGTCACCTCGCATGCTCATACACCGTCGGAGGGGGCCGCGTTCGCAACGCCCGCAAGCTAGGTGGAGATCCGGGGGTCGGCGGAGCGAGGTAGGCGCAGGCGACGGGCACGCGCGCCGCAGATCGTGGATGCGAGGGGTTGGCCTTCCGTCCAGCCCCGTCGCAGGGGGCCGCCCTCACGGCCCGAACGCGGGCAGGACGTCGCCCGGGTACGGCTGCGTGGTCGATTCACCGAAGGGCGCGTACGCCTCTTCACCCGACCGCGTCTCCTTCGCAACGCCGGCGCCGTACTTGCGCGCCACGTCGACGACCGGATACAGAAGCTCCTCCGGCTTGGCCTCGCGCCGACCATCGCCGTGAGTTCGAGGCGCCGGGCCCGAGCGACCTGTCGTGTGAGCGAAGGGGGACCGATTCGAACCCTCGGCGAAGGGAAGCCCCCGGCAACGGCTTTCGCGTCTTTTGCAATACCGCGGATCGTCGCTGCGTAGCGAGTTGAAGTCGTCGCGCTCGTCGGATGAACGCGCTACTCGACTTGGAGCACCGAAAGAACGTGACCGGCCGGGTCTTTGAACCAGGCAATGGCCCCCCGGCCGGACTCGCCTCTGAAGATTCCTCGCTCGTCTGTCTTTATGTCGGGCAGGTGGTAGTGCTCCATGCGAACGCCTCTCGCCGCGAGCTCGTCCACGGCGGCGTCGATGTCCTCCACCGGGAAGTTGAGCACCGTGTGCTTGGGCGCGGTGTAGTTGTCCGAGGGATAGATGAACACGGGCGTGCTGCCGGCGATGTGGAGCTCCAACCCCTCCGGGGTCTCGACGACCTCGAGTCCGAGGATCTCTCCGTAGAACTCCTTCGCGCGCTGCAGGTCATCGACTGAGAAGCTGCTGAATGCCTTCGTGTCCCTGAACATGCACACCACCTTGGTTGTCTGCTCGAGCGGTCTCTGTATTGACGGGCCGAGGTTCTCGAACTCATCGAGTGATCAGCGATGGAACGGTCAAGCGGACCGCCCGTACCCGTTGCCAGCGGAGTAGCGGCGAGCGACGGGTGCCGTTGTCCAACGGGACAGGCGGTAGCTCTGCGCAGAGGCACCCAGGCAGCCAGAGACGGCTTGAACGAGCGGTTTCTGGGAGAGGCGGAAGGGGAGGGATCGAACCCTCGAGACCGCCAGAACGCGCGGCGATCCCATTCCAGCCTCGCCTGACGGGCTCCAGGGCAAGCACTCTCGCGCAGCCGAGGGCTGGCGCAGGCGTTGTTCCCGCATGCGCCCAGATTCTTCTAGGGTGCGGTCGTGCTGAGGGGGCGCTGTGCGTGCAAAGTCGTTGCGTTCGAGGTCTCGGACGAGTTCGGCGTCGCGTACAACTGCCACTGCTCGAACTGCCGTGCGGCGACAGGCTCGGCATTCTTGCCCTGGGGCGAGATCGAGCCCGAGAAGCTGAGGGTGACCAAGGGTGCGGACTCGTTGATATTGATTGGCGATGCCCACGGCCACCACGCGAGGCGCTGCGAGAAGTGCTTCTCGCTGCTGTATTGGACGGGCTACGAAGGCAAGATCCGTGTGCCGTATGGGTCACTGATCGACGAGCCGGCGCTCAAGCCGACGGCGCACATGATCGTCGGCTCGAAGGCTTCGTGGCACGAGATCCTCGACCACCTGCCTCAGCACGACGAGTACCCGTGGTCTTGATCGGCTGATACGGGTAAGGCGACGCATCCTTTTTTTGCCCCGGTCGGGGCGCATCCCGGAACCGTCGCCAATCGGGATGTCGCGCACCTTGAAAGGTGCCTGAGACCTATTCGAATCGAGGCGCGCGCTCAGGGGTCATTGCGGAAGGCTGGCGCAAGTGACCGCGCACTCTTCGGATCGCGTCGCCGCTCTCGCCGGGGGTGCATTCCGGAACGCTGGCCGACACTCTGCCGTGCCACCCTCGGCGTCAAGAAATCGGGCGCATCTGTGCCGCGACCTCAGCCGAGGGTCCGCGTCCCCGGCTGCACCCTGTCGTCAGGCGACGTGTTTGACGGCGGTTACGATCGGCGATTCGCACCGACGCGCGCTATACGGAGGTGATCGGATGACCGACAAGCCGAACTGGCAAGTCGCGCACCTCGACGACATCGAGCAGCGCGGCAGAGATATTCCGGTGCGCGAGCACCTCGGGATCCACGCATTCGGAATCAACGCCTACACGCCCGGTGAGGACGGGACGCTGATCAACGAGCACGACGAGGCCGGGTCGGGCCAGGAGGAGCTGTACATCGTGCTCGACGGGAAGGCGACCTTCGAGATCGACGGCGAGGCGGTCGACGCGCCCGCAGGGACATTCGTGTTCGTCGGGCCGGAGTCGCAGCGGAAGGCAACCGGGGACGGAACCGTCCTCGCTGTCGGCGCCACACCCGGCGAGGCGTACCAGGGGGTCGACTGGGGTGAGGCGTGGCCGTTCCACAGAGAGTCCATGACCGCCTACGGCGAAGAGCGGTACGCCGACGCGCTCGAAGCGGTCCGTGGTGGCCTCGAGCACATGCCGGACCACGCGGGCTTGCATTACAACTACGCGTGCTTCGCAACGCTCGCGGGCGACACCGGCGACGACACGTTCGCCCACCTCCGGCGGTCCGTCGAGCTGCTCCCGCGGTTTCGCGAGGACGCGCGCAGGGACGATGACTTCGCCGCCGTACGCGACGACCCGCGGTTCGAGCAGGCTCTTCGCTGAGCGCGCAGGTCTCGACCTTCGACGAGCTGAGACCAAGGTCTGCCCAGCCTGCGGATATCCGTCGGGTGACAGTCCCGAACGCTGGCGCAGGCTAGGGCCCTGATCGCAAACGGCGGCGCGGGCGTCCGACCTGGTCGGGGTAATCCCTTCGCGAACGCTCTGTCGTCGTCAGCACTCTCGAGCAGGCATGATCCCGCCGTGGATCCGGCGGCGAGGTAGCGGTTTGGCGCGGCGAGCAGCCGCGCGTTTCCGGCGCAGTGTCGCCGAGGCCCTCAAATGCGGGGGCTCGGGCGTCTGCGCGCCCACCGCTACGACTGGGAGGTACCACGCATGAATCGTCAGAACCTCTTCTCCGACGCATGGGACGGAGAGAACGAAGAAGTCGCGACGCGGCATCGAATCTTCTGGCGGCCAGATGACGCCAGGATGGGAGCAACGCTGTACGAACTGGCCCCCGACGCGCCTGAGATGCGGATGCATATGCACTTCGGAGCCGAAGAGATGTTCTTCGTGCTGAGCGGTCGTCCCCTCTTCCGGAACCAACACGGCAAAGAGGAGTTGGCTCCGGGCGACTACGTCTTCTGCCCCGAGGGACGTGCCGGACTCCACACGTTCAGCAACCCCACCAAAGAACCCGCTCGGATCCTCGCGATCAGCGCCGGGAGCTTCCCGGACGTCGTCGCCTACCCCGAGCACGGTTACGCATGGGTGGCGACTCGCGATCCCGATCCCGAGCTACTCGCAAGAGGCGGCGACGCCGGCATCATCGCTCGCTTCGAGATCCCGATCGAGTAATCGATCGGCCGTATCGACCATCGCTCTGGGTGCATTCGTTAACGCTCGCGCAGGCAGCGCTGTTGACGCCGTCTGCGCGTCGGGACCGACGCCGATCGCTACCAGTTCGGCAACCACCCTCTCGAGCGGCTGGGTCGCGTCGATCTCATGCGTTGCGCGGCGGGCGTCCGGCGTGGTAGCCCGGCATCGTCGCCGGCGAGCGACGCCGCCCCGCTGCATCGAGCACGGACAGCATGGTCATCGGACCTCCTGATCCGACAGCAGATACCAGCGCTGCCCTACACGGCCGACGATGGCCGCGGCTACCGCTCTCCTTAGGAAAGGGAGCGCCTGCCCGAGCCTAGGATCGGTGCATCGAGACGACTGGGGCTCGTCCAAAGCGAGCGTCCCGTGAGCGCCGCCGGAGACGTTCGCGCATCGCGCAAAGCAACGGCGGCGGGCCTCGAACGCGGCATCGTTGCCTTGCATGGGAAGCAGCAGTCGATGCTCAACGAGGACTTGATCCGGCTCGGAGGCGTCATAAGTGCAACGTGCTGCCTCCGAGCGCGAGACCGAGCGCGCGCCCGCCGAGCGGGGCGGCCGCCTGCCTCGCTGTGTAGCGGTCAAGATTCCGTCCATCTCGTAAGCCATCAGCAGTTAGGGTGACCCGATCGTCGAGATGGGGCGCGCGGAGCAACCAGCATTCGACGAGGTCGCGGGTGCTGTCTTCCGGCTTTATGGCGAGCGACGCTACGCCGAGGCGCTCACGCTCGCGCGCGATGCGAGCGCGCGTTTCCCGGACCGCGGCGCGACGATTTCGTTCT
>JALZGN010000332.1 GCA_030861005.1 Actinomycetota bacterium | reverse complement strand
CGACCTTCAGCTCCGCCGGGGAGTCCTGCGGCCAGGTGGGCGCGGCAGCACGAGGATGGAGCTTCCGCCGAGCCCCGTGTATGTAACCGGCGGGCGGCGCCGTCTTCGGTTCGCGTCGTCACCGTTGCCTGTACGACCACGCGGTCGAGGACTGCTCAGCGAGGGCTGGCCCGGCCGGGTGCCGATTCGGGGCGGCGGTCAGTCAGCGCACGGCTACCACGGCGAGATGCGGTCCAGGGATGGCCGTCGGACTAGCGAGCACGCGCTCTGGCAGCCCGCTCCAGGCGGACGAGCTGCTCGGATGTTTCGGCGAGCGTGCGCCCTGCAAACCCGCTTGCGCGCAGGTCAGCGACGGCCTCCGACGCCTCGCCGGCGTCGCCCGAGCGTAGGGCATGGATAGCGGCTGCCTCGACGAGCGTTCGGACCACCTCGATTCGCAAGTCGCCGTCGGCGACGACGAGTTCCCACGGAGCGGTTTGTCCATCCGCGAGTCCGCGAAGGCGACGGCAGCGGGCGAGGGCGCGGGTCAGTAGCTCGGCGTCGTGTTCGTCGCCCGCTCCCATATCGGGCGTCGGCCCGACCCGCGTTGGAACCGGCCTCCCTAGTTGGTCGCCGAGGAGAGAACAGCAGAGTGCAGCGACGACGATGTTGGCGTGGTACATCTCCTTGAACGCGTACGCCCTCCGGTCGTCGCCGGCGAGCTCGAGGAAGGAAGTCTCGTCGAAGGTCGGACCCGGAATGAATCCGAGGCGATCCCAGACCTCGAGGAGCGTTCGCCACGCCACGCGCGCCTGGTCGCTCCACGTCGGCTTGACGAAGGTCTCGCAGAGGAGGAACTCGGCGAGGAGGTCGAAGTCGGGCTCCACCAGCATCCAGGCGAGAGACGCCCCGACGACCTCTGAGACACGCCCGTGATCGAGGAAGCGATCGAGGCTTCGCCGACCAAAATCCGTGGCGTACATGAGACAGTGCGTATAGGCGTACGCGTCGTCGTGGCTCATCAGGATTGGGTGCGCTCTCCCCGCGGCGATAGAGAGCCGGGCCGCCTGGCGAACTCGCGCTGGATCAACTTCGAGCCCGGCGAGTTCGAGAGCCCAAAGACGCTCGAGGATTCGGTTCGGCGCCAGATCTCGAGCCTCAGCGAATCCGTCCCGCAAGGATGGGATGACGATTTCGTCCCACTCCGGCTCGCGGTATCCGGCGTACGTGAGGTACAGGTGGCCCAGACCGAAGACAGCTGCTTTCTCCGGATTCTTGAGAATCTCGATCTTGAATCGCTCGTTCCGAACAAATGGCTGAAGATGTGCCGATATTTGGTCCACGCTCTTTGTGAGATCAGAGTGGAACTCGAGCGGAACTCGGGCGACTAGAAGCAGAAGAAGACAATGTTCCGACGCAACCTTGTCTTCGAGACGCCCCACACGGTTCGGATGAGCGTCGTCTAGCTTCCTCCAGTAGGGCAAGTAGCGGTCGATACGGGCAAGGTTCCGCTCCACCAAATCGAGAATCGAGGCCAGGCGTGCGACGATCGCGCCTCGCTCGATCGGCGCACCAGGCAGCCGCGCATGCGATGTTTCCGCCACTTCTCCAGCCTGCGTCAAAGCTGCGTCGCCATCGACCGTCGTCGCTGCACCTCAAAACTCCTTCCCGCCTGGCGACCGAGGCAGGAGGAGCGACTCGCTGCGGCGTTAGCCGAGGCTCTCGCGGACCTGCTGCCCGAGGTCGAGCTTGTCGAGCAGCCCGAAGCCGGGGCGCGGGCCCGGCCAGATGATCAGGCGCATGTCATTTCCGCACCAGATAATCCACGGATCGTCGTACGCCTGAAGCGATTCGAACATTCTGGACTTGACGATTGCGCCCAAGGAGACGTCGAGGTTGACGATGCCCTCCTCCGCCGCGTAGAGCGCAATCTTTTGTATGTCGAAGCGCGGCATGACGCCCTCCTCCAATCGAGAACGTGACGGGGGCACGATGCTATGGCCGACAGACGGGCGTTGTCAAAGCCGCGGTCGGCGAGCCTAACTCACGCCCGCGGTCAACCTCTTCCGCTGCTGAACGAAGAGCGTCGGTCTGCCAGACCCCGTCGTCGAGTCGTGCGAGAACGGCGTGAGCAAAGCGCGGCCCCCGTCTCTCTCTTCGCTGTCTTCTGGTCGATCGCCGCAATCGCAATCCACGCGGCCGGCGACCCCGTATGACGTAGCATCATGCGGGCGATGCGACCGCTTCGGATCGCTTGCGTGCTCTCGCTGAGCCTGATGGTCGCGGGCGCGCTCGTCGCCCATGCCGTCGCGTACCGGCTCGTTAACCCCGCGCACCACCTGGATGGTCACATGTATGCCGAGGAGGCGCATGGATACCTGGGCGACATCCACGCCTGTCTCGCGATCTGCGGCGCCGTTGCCTTCCTCGCTGCGTTCGCGTCGCTGCTCGGCCGCCTGCGCTCGGGGCGGGCCCTCCTCGCGCCGCTTTGGGCGTTCGCGGTCGTCCCGCCCCTCGGGTTCACGATCCAGGAGCACCTCGAGCACGTCCTTGAGACCGGCTCGGTTCCCCACACGGCGGCGCTCGACCCCGCGTTCCTCGTCGGACTCCTCCTGCAGCTTCCGTTCGCGTTCGCGGCCTACTTCGCCGGCCGCGTCGTCCTTGCCGTTGCGGTCGCGATCGTCGAGACGTTCCGCGCCGCACCGCCGCTGCGCCTCGTCGCTTGCGATGCTCTCGTTCCGACTGCACCGACACGGGAGCGACCGCGTCTTTCCCTCCTCGCGCTCGGCTACGGCCAGCGGGCTCCCCCGCCCCGGCCCGCGTAGCTGGCGTTTCGCCGCCTCGAGCGGCGCCGAGAGGGAAGGAGAGAAGATGTCCGCTCCGCTGCGGCTGCTCCTCGTCGGAGCGGCCGCCGCCGCCATAGCGCTCGCTGCGAGTTCGATCGCGTCGGCGCACTCAGAGCTCGTCGCGACCGAGCCCCGAAGCGACGCCGTCGTTCAAGAGGCACCTCCACGCGTCCTCGTGCGCTTCAACGAGCCGGTCGAGACGGCGCTCGGCGCGCTCGAGGTCTACGACGGCGTTGGCGATCGCGTCGACACGGGCGAGCTCGAGCGGCCGAAGCCGAGCGAGCTCGCGGTCGCGGTCAAGGATGGGCTCGACGACGGCACCTACACGGTCGCGTGGCGGGTGGTCTCCGCCGACTCGGATCCGATCAGTGGCGCCTTCGTCTTCCACGTCGGTGCGCCCGGCTCTAATCCGAGCGGGATCGCGGCCACCGTCGTCAAGGACTCCCCGGCGCTCGTCGACGTCCTCTACACGGGCGGGCGCTTCTTCGAGTTCGCGCTCATCCTCCTCTGTGCGGGCGGGATCGCGGCGCTCGTGTACGCGCTTCGGTCGGCCGACGGGCGGCTGCACCGGCGCCTCTACGGCGTGTTGGCGGTGTCCGCCGGCGGGCTCGCCTTCTGGTCGCTCCTCGGCATCCCGCTACAGGCGGCCGAAGCGGAGGGCACCGATCTCGGGAGCGGCTTTGCATGGCAAGCGGTTCGGGCAACCGCCGAGACGCGGTACGGCGAAGTGGAGCTCATCCGCGCGGGCCTCTCGCTCGCCATCCTTGCCGCCGCTCTCCTCCTCCGCCGCTCGCGGGGACGCTCGCCACTTACCCAGGTTCTCGCGGCGGGATCCGCCGCGGCGCTCGTCGTGACGCCGGCGTTCGCCGGCCATGCGAGCACCGCCGGCGCCGTCGCCGTCGCCGCCGACGTCGCCCACGTCGTGGCCGCCGCGACCTGGGTGGGAGGGCTCGGCTTCGTCGTGGTCGCCCTTTGGTTCGCGCTCGAGGAGCGGTGGCCGCTCGCGACGCGAGCGGTTCCGCGGTTCTCAACGATGGCCGTCCTCTCGGTCGCCGTCCTCCTCGTCGCAGGGACGATCAACGGCTACCTCGAGATCCGGGCGTGGCGCGGCCTCTGGGACACCGAGTACGGCCTCCTCCTCCTCGCGAAGGTCGCGCTCGTCCTCCCGCTGCTCGGGCTGGGCGCATACAACAACCGCTACGCGGTCCCGCGGCTTCGGACCGGTGTCGCCCAGCCGGGCGAGCGTCGCCGCTTCCTCCAAGCCGCGGGCGTCGAGCTTTTTGTCATGGCATCGATCGTCACCGTGACGGCTGTCCTCGTCAACACGAACCCCGCGAAGCACGCGCTCGCGGAGGAGCACGCGGCCGCGGCAACGCAGCACGGCCACCAGCCGGGGGCAATCGAGGGCGGCCCGACCGAGACGCAAGTCAATTTCGGCTCCTTCGCGGGGACGGTCTCAATTCATCCGGGAACGGCCGGCCCGAACACGGTGACCCTCGCGCTCGACCACGAGCAGCCGAACTTCCCGAACCTCGCAGAAGTGGCCTTTCGCGCCACACTCGTAGATCGCAAGATCGGCCCGCTCACCTTCGAGGCGACGTCGCCCGAGCACGGCCTCTGGCAGGCGACCGGCGCCGACCTCTCGATCCCAGGCGAGTGGGAGCTCGAAATCGAGGCTCGCCGGGGCGAGTTCGACCTCTTCACGGAGACCATCCACGTACCGATCGGAGGGAAACCCGAGTGACAATCCGCAGCGCAGTTCTCTTCGCCGTCGCAGCGGCCGTCGTCGCGACGCCCGTTGCGTCGCCTCACGTGATTCGAACGGCGAGGTCGTCCGCTGGATCGCCGACGATCCGGAGGCACAGACTCCCGCTCCTCGGGTGACGGTGCTTCCGCCCGGGGAGGGGGAGAGGACTGCGAGGCGAATTCCGGCGTGAGCAACCGGGTTCGAATCGGCGTCAGTGCCGCTGCGGTCGTGATCGCGGTCGTGCTCCTCGCCGGTTGCGGGGGAGGCGACGGCGACGACCAGGCGGCGCCGGCGACCACCGCGAGCGAGACGGACGGTGGAGCGACGACCGGGACCGGCGGCGAGACGACGACTCCCGCCCCGCCCGCGCCGGAGCGCCGCCAGCTCCGGGTGAACGTTCCTGCCGGTGGGCCGACGGGCATCGAGCGGTTCGAGGTCGACCAGGGCGAGGACGTCGTCCTCGTCGTGCGCTCGGCGGTCGCGGACGAGGTGCACCTGCACGGCTACGACCTGAGCACGGAGGTCGCCCCCGGGCGCGTGGGGCGGATCAGGTTCACGGCCGATCACCCCGGCCGCTTCGAGATCGAGCTCGAGAACGCCGGCGAGCAGATCGCCGACCTTCGCGTCACTCCTTGACGGCTGTCCTCGCTGCGGCGTCGGCAGTGTCCAGGACCTGCCGGTTGCGCAGTGGCTCTTCCTCTACGGCGCCCGCGTCGTCCTCATCGCCCCCTTTGTCGTCCTCGCCACCCTTTGGCGCCGACCGGCTGCCTGCGCGCACGACCGCCGGCGGCTTCCCGACCGCGTCTGCCGCCTCCTCTCGCGGGCGCGGGAGGGGAGCTACTCGCCCGGCCCCTCGCCTCGAGTCAGACGGGTCGCCTGGAGGCTGAGGCGAAGCGCGAGCCGAGGTCAGTCAGGAAGCCGGCTGCGCCGCTCGAGCTCCGCCTCGGTCGGCTGTTCCAGCGCGAACGACCCATACCGCGGCTCTCCCGCAGGCGTGTACGTGAGGAACACGACGCCCGTCGTCGACGTCTTCGAGTCGACGAGCTCGAGACCGCCGGCGACGGTCCCGTCGCCGAACAGCCGCTTCCCGGCGGCGAGAATGACCGGGAAGATCCAGACACGGAACTCGTCGATCAGGTCGTGCCGCAGGAGCGTCTGGATCAGGTTCGAGCTCCCGTGCACCTGGAGCTCGGGTCCCTCCTGCTCTTTGAGGCGCGCAATCGCGTCGGCGACGTCGCCCTCGAGAAGCTGCGAGTTCTCCCAGTCGACCGAGTTCAGCGTTCGGGACGCGACGTACTTCGTCGCCGCGTTGAGCTGCTCCGCTCCCGGCTCGTCCTGCGCGTGCGGCCAGTGCGCCGCGAAGATCTCGTACGTCTTGCGGCCGAGCAGCAGGTCGAACGGTGCGCCCATGAAGTCGCCCATCCACTGGCCCATCGCCTCGTCCCAGTACCCCGCCGACCAGCCGCCGTGCTCGAACCCACCCGTCGGGTCTTCCTCCGGCCCCCCGGGTGCCTGCATGACGCCGTCGAGCGTCGTAAACGTATTCACGACCAGCTTGCGCATCGTTCGTCCCTTCGTCGTCGGCTCACGGTTCCGACTCGCCAATGCGCGAGAACTCATCGGCCGCTAGTCGCGGGGCACGGCCAGCCGCCACTTCTTGGGCGCCGAACGACACCACTCGAGGCGGCCGAGACGACTGCAGACGACTCGTCCCCGCGATCGACGCGAGAGACGACGAGCGTTCACCGCGCCGCCGCCGCGGCGAGACCGAGGGGATCACGACGCCCTTCCCGTCGGGCGCTCGCCGGCCTCGGTCGTCTTCAAGTCTTCCTTGTACTGCTCGGCGCGGCGCTGTAGCCCGCGGATCAGTAGGGTCGGCGTCAGCCCGAACACCGCCGCGACAACGAGGTTCTCGGGACTTCCCCCTAGGTTGAACACGTCGCTCATGCGGACGCCGGCGCCCCCGTCGGTTGCGTTCGGGAGCGTTGCCGGAAGGAGCGCCGTCAACGCGACCCCGGCCAAGCCCGCCAAGCCGGAAAAGAGCGGGATGTTGATGAGGCGAGCGGTGCGGAGACCGTAGTCCTCCTCCGTTCCGTGGGTGCCGAGGGCGACATGGAGCTCACGCACGAGCCCGATAACGGCGGCGACCAGGTAGTACGCCGTCCCAGCGAAGACGACGGAGCGCGAGCTCTCGTCGTCCTTGAGGAGGCCGAGCATGAGAAGGCCCAGAACGGTGTAGGCCATGATGCTGGCGAAGATCATCGTCGCGTAGAGGTTGTTGCGAGCGCGCACGAGCCCGTCGCGTCGGTCGTCGCGATACTCGTTGATCGTCCGACGCACGATCCTGACGACACCGGGGGCAGCGGTCGCGCTCTCGGCGCCGCTGACATCCGGCTCCTCCCCCGGTGTGGACGGTGGCCGATTGAGGTACACCTCGCTGCCCCTCGACAGGGCGCTCACGGCGATCCGCAACTTCTGGCGGAGATCGGCGGCATGCGCGATTTGCGAGCCCTCGAGACGCAGATCGTCGAAGATCGCGGCTGCCACGAGCCCCTCCTCGCCCTCGGTGACAAGCAAGGCCTCGTCCGCTCGGTGGGCGTTCCGCCAGAGGTCGATGTAGCCGATCGCGAGCGTCCACGGAAGGCCGGCCCCCGGAGCGACACCGTCGTCGTAGAGGCCGAGACCGCGTCCCATGTGCCCGAGGTGACAGGACGCTTCCCCGCGGGCGTCGGCCGCTCCGTCGTCCGGGCCGACCCGCTCGAGGCGGCTCCGCAGGCCCGCAAAGACCTCGACGAGGATGCTGTACGCGCCCGGGTTGGCGCGGTGAACCCAGGCGAAGCGGTACGCGAGGAACGAGAGAATCGTCGTCCAGGCAAGCAAGCCGACCGCTGAACCGAGCAAGAACGCGCGCGCGGGTGACTGCGTCCCAAGCGCCTCGACAGGTTTCAAGAAGAACGCAACGACTGCAGCCGACGCAACGCCGGGAACGAAGACGGCCGTCGCAAGCATGGCCGCCGCCCACGCGCGGAGCCAAATGCGTGTCAGGGCTGGACGACTCCCGACGGAGAAGGTGGTCGATCGGTGAGTCGCCGAGTTCCGGGCGAGAGCCAGCCCTCCGAGCGCCAGAACGACTTCGCGGGACGTGAGCGCAGCTACTCCTCTCGCCGCGGGGTCAGCGTGATCGGACCCTACGCACTGCGGGCGGTCGGCGCGACACGATCTCGGTACCGATCCCGTCCCCACGCCCGCCAGACCCGGTCGCGCGGGAAAGCGACGGACGTAGACCTCCGAGTTGTATCGAGGGACGCAAGTAGCCGACTTCAGGGCGGACGTCGCGGCGTAGGATCGATGAGTGGCGAGCGGCGTCGCCGGATCGGCCGACCCCGACGAGCGGTGTCGGGCGCTCGCTCGGCTCGCCGTCCGCGTCGGCGCGAACGTCGCGCCGGGCCAGGCCGTCGTCGTTCTCGCCTACGACGTCACCCAGGCGCCGATTGCGCGCGCCGTCGCCGCCGAGGCCTACGCCACCGGCGCGCGCTACGTCAGCGTCGTCTACTGGGACCAGCACGTGAAGCGGTCACGGCTCCTTACGGCCCCCGCCGACTCGCTGGCGTTCGTCCCCGACTGGTGGGAGGCGATGATCAGGGAGTGCCTTGAAAGGCGCAGTGCCTTCATCGCCCTCTGGGGCGACCCTGACCCGTCCCTGCTCGCGGACGTCGATGCCGAGCGAGCGGGGGCCGACCACATGCCGCTGACCGGCTCGATCTTCGCGATGTTCTCGAGCGGCGAGGTGAACTGGACGATCGTGCCCGGCCCGACGGACGGGTTCGCCCGCCGCCTGTTCGGCGAGGCGGACGTCGACCGGCTCTGGACGACGCTGGCGCCGATCCTGCGGCTCGACCGGCCCGACCCCGAGGCGGCGTGGCGCGAGCACGTCGCCCGACTTGCGAGGCGGGCGGCGGCGCTTCAGGAGCGCCGCTTCGACAGGCTCCATTTCTCCGGTCCCGGAACCGACCTCACGATCGGGCTGATTCAGGGCGGCCGCTGGCTCTCCGCCGGGCTGACCACGAACTGGGGTCGCGACGCGATCGTGAACATGCCGACCGAGGAGGTCTTCGCGACACCCGACAATCGCCGCGTCGACGGCGAAGTCCGTGCCACGCTGCCGGTGCAGCTCCTGGGCGGCGTCCTCGTCGAGGGCCTCCGGCTTCGCTTCGAGGATGGGCGGGCGGTGGAGATCGAGGCGGATGAGCACGGGGAGATGGTGCGGGCGCAGATGGAGAGCGACGCGGGAGCAGCTCGGCTCGGAGAGGTGGCACTGGTCGACCGGAGCTCCCCGGTCGGCCAGAGTGGCATCGTCTTCGGCGACGTCCTGATCGACGAGAACGCGCGCTCGCACATCGCCTGGGGGCAGGCGTACGAGTTCACCGTCGAGGATCTTCCCGAAAGCGAGGAGGAGCGGGACGCGATCGGGTTCAACCGATCGGACGTCCACCAAGACGCGATGATCGGAGGCCCCGACGTGAGCGTCGACGGGATCGAGAGGGACGGGGCCCGGGTCGCAATCATCCGCGACGACGAGTGGGTGCTGACCTAGCCGCCGAAGACCCCCGATAAGCCGGCGGTAGGACCGCGGTGCCGGCGACGGCGCGGCGCAGGCGCGGCACGGTCTCTAGCAAGCCGGAACTTAGGTTTCACCGAGAGCAAGGTTAGAAGGAGGATCCGCAGTGGAGCCGACGTCCGACCAGATCCACGCGTATCGCCGCGACGGCTTTCTCGTCGTCGAGGGCTTTCTTCCGCACGAGGAGCTCGAGCGCGTCCGCGAGCACTTCGCGCGAGTCTTCGAGCACGAGTGGGAAACGGGGCTCCAGCCCGACGAAGTGAACTACGTCCCCGGCGTCACGCCGCCCGACAAGACGCGCCAGCTCTGCAACGTCTGGAAGTCGGATCGCGTGCTCGCCGCGACGACGCTCGCGCGCCGAAACGCCGAGTTCGCAGCGAAGCTCGCCGAGCTCCCGGGTCTCCTCCTCGCGCAGGACAACGCGATCTGGAAGCCCCCAGCCGGGAAGGCGCTCCTCTGCCACCAGGACGCCGCCTACGTCGAGTACCTCGATCCGCCCAACATGACTACGTGCTGGATGGCGCTCGACGACACCTCAGCGGACGCGGGGACGATCCACTACGTCCGCGGATCGAACCACTGGCCGCCCTTACCCCTCGGCGGCCAGTTCCACGCGCCGGAGGACTGGCTCGCCCACGTGAAGGAGGTGATGCCCGGAGACGTCGAGCTCGAGCTCGTCCCGATCGAGGTGCCGGCCGGCGGTGCCGCGATCCACGACGGCTGGACGTTCCACGGCAGCCCCCCAAACGAGCGGAGCGATGCCGAGCGCCGCTCGATCATCAGCCACATGGTCTCGACCGAGACACGTTGGAACGCTGCGCATCCACACCCGATCTACTCGAAGTACCGCCGCCCGGGAGAGCTCGAGATCGACGAGGCGTTCTTTCCGGTCATGTGGAGAAACGACGGGTACCGAACGCCGTGGATCGACGACTACTGCGGCGTTCTCGCGGCCGCGTAGGGGCGGTCTAGTCGGCTACGTCGCGACGACGCTGACCTCGTCCAAGCGGGGCGGCGGCCCGGCCGTCGGATCGACGCCGTGGAGGTTCGCGATGACGGGCGAGACGATGTATCGCTCGTGGTCGGTCTGCGGGTTTTGGACGATCGAGCTCATCCCGACGAGGCCGCCCTCCTGGTCGACGCCTTCCCAGACGAGCAGCTTCGGATCGCCGTTTCCCTTCGGCTGGTGAAAGCTCGTCTCGCGCGTCACGCCGATCCCCGGAGCATCTCGGCGTGCGCCTCTGACCGCTCGCCGGTCGAGATCTCTTCCGCGAACTGTCGCCAGCCGGCAACGTCGGCAATCGGAAAGGCATGCGCCGCGAGCGCCACCGCTCCTCCTCTCCCCGTGGACGCTTCGATCATCTCACGAGGGCGACGCGGCTGCACCAAGCCTCGTCAGCTCATCGGCGCTCCAAGGAAAGCCAGCAGCGCCTCGGTGACGGGCTCCGGCGCCTCGTTTTGGACGAAGTGCCCCACACCTTCGAGTCGCTGGATCGTCGGCCGGTTGCCTGCCGCGAGCCACGGCTCGAGCCGTTCGCGATCGGCGAGCTCTCGGCCGACGGCGGGGTCCTCGACCCCCCAGACGAGGAGCACCGGGACGTCGATCGGGTGGCGCTTCGCAACGCGGCCGGCCCAGCCGCGCCGCCTCGCGAGCGCGCGGTAGTACCCGAGCGCCGCCGTTGCGGCGCCGGGCTCGAGGAATGCCTCCCGGTAGCGCTCGAGCTCGTCAGGCGGCCAGGCGGACTTCACGCGCGCGCCCGCACCAAGGATCGTGACGACGGCGCGCGCCCGTCGGGCAGTGAGAAGGCGCTCCGCGAGGCGAGGGACGAGAAAGGCGAGGACGTACGCGGACCGAAGGAGCTGGCGCGGGTTCCGGAAGACCTCGCGAGCGATCGCGGCCGGGTGGGGCGCGTTCAGGACTGCCAGCCGCTCGACGAGCTCCGGGCGGCGGTGAGCGGCCATCCAGGCGATCGCGCCGCCCCAGTCGTGGCCGACGACCGCGGCGTGCTCGCGGCCGAGCGCCCGGACGAGCCCGGCGAGATCATCGACGAGCGTCGCCAGGTCGTATGGCCCTCGCTTGTCCGTCTGCGCGTAGCCCCGAAGGTCAGGTGCGACTGCTCGATACCCGGCAGCGGCGAGTGCCGGCAGCTGGTGCCGCCAGGAGCGAGAGAACTCGGGGAACCCGTGAAGGAGGAGGACAAGGGGCCCGTCTGACGGCCCTGCCGCAAGCGTGTGGAAGCGGAGTCCGTCGACTTCGACGAAAACGTCTTTGATCGAGTCGTCGAGCCCGTCCCGCACTTACCAGGTCCGCGAGGGTGTCCTCGCCGACGAAGAGCGGTAACCGTGGCGAGCCGAGTCCTCTGCCGCCAGTCGCTCGGCGAGCGCCTGAACGGCGCGGGGTGCGGGCAACCGTACCCCAAGACGCCGGGCCGCCTCACTGTTCTCGCGCGGCACCCGTGCGACCCTCCGGTCTCGGAGCACGAAGACCGTCTCCTGCCGAACGGACTGGATCTCGCGTGGGAGCGTCCCAGGCGCTCTCGCGCAATCGAAAACCGATGAGTCGGGGGACTTCACCTCGTCTCTAGTGAAAACCTGCAGCGACAAGGGGGCAGAAGCGTATGACGGAGCACGACGCAGGACGTGACACCAACGGCCTCGCGGCCGCGAGGGGGGCGAACCAGGTCGGACGGCGTTCAGCCCACGAACGGCTCTCGACCGGTGTGCTCTCCCGGTGGGCGCGAGCCTGCGCGACGCACCCGTGGCGCGTCGTCTTCGGCTGGCTCGCGATCGTCGTCCTGCTGATCGGGCTCGTGGCGACGGTCGGGGGCAGCCTGCGGGACGAGTTCGAGATCCCCGGCTCCGACACGCAGAAGGCCACCGACCTGATCGAGTCCGAGTTCGCCTCTGAGCAGGGCGGGGTGCTGAACATCGTCTTCGCCGCGCCCGCGGGTGAGCGGCTCGACACGCCCGAGCGGCGCGCCGCGATCCAGGAGGCGATCGCGCGCCTGAAGGGTGAGTTCAAGCCGACAAAGGACCGGGCGGGCCTCGAGAGCGTCGGCGATCCCTTCGGCAAGGACACCGTCTCCGACGACGGGAGGATCGCGTACGCCGAGGCGCAGTTCGACCGAGTCATCTACGAGAAGGACCGGGAGGCGGTCGTCGCCGTCGAGGACGCCGTCCGCGACGTCGTCGCTCCGGCCGGCGTGACCGTCGAGTACAACGGCGAGGCCGAGTTTCCGCCCGTGGAGCAGGGAACCCAGGAGATGCTCGGGCTGCTCGCGGCCATCATCGTCCTCCTCGTCGTCTTCCGCACGTTCACGGCGATGCTGATCCCGATCGCCCTCGCGCTCACCGCGCTCGCGACCGCGTTCCTGCTGCTCTTCATCATCGCCGGCTTCACCGACGTCAACACGATTACGCCGCTCCTCGTCTCGATGATCGGGCTCGGGGTCGGCATCGACTACTCCCTCTTCATCGTCACGCGTTTCCGGCAGCTGCTCCACGAAGGGCTCTCGCCCCGCGACGCCGCCGCGGAAGCGGGCGCCTCGGCAGGACGGGCAGTCCTCTTCGCCGGCCTGACGGTCGCGATCTCGGTGACCGGCCTCGCTTTCTTCGGCCTCGACTTCGTGACGAAACTCGGAATCGGGAGTGCACTCGGCGTGCTGACGACGGTGCTGATCGCGAACTCCCTGCTCCCGGCCGTCCTTCGGCTGCTCGGCCATAAGGTCGACCGGCTGAAGGTGCCGTTCCTCCGCGAGGTGGGCGATTCCGAGGCGGCCCGCGATCGCACGCTCGTCGCCCGCTGGGGCCGGTTCGTAACCGCGAACGCCCGTTTCGTGTTCCCGGTCGTGGTCGTCGTGATCCTCGGGCTCGCGTCGACGTCTCTGTTCGTGCGCCTCGGCGCCGCGGACCAAGGGACGCAGCCCAAGGAGCAGACGAGCCGAAGAGCGTACGACCTGCTCGCGGAAGGCTTCGGGCCGGGCTTCAACGGCCCCATACCGATCGTCGTCGACGTGAACGGCGACGAGCAGGCGCCGCAAGCGATCTACGACCGCGTGCGGCGCCTGCGGGGAGTCGCGTCCGTGCGCGAGCCCGAGCTCAACGATGACAAGACGGTCGGGATCGTGTTCGTAACCCCCGACTCCGCCCCGCAGGACGAGAAGACCGACGAGCTCGTCGACCGCCTCCGCGGCGACGTCGTACCGGCCGCGACCGCGGGAGGCAACGCGGTCGCCTACGTCTCCGGACAGACGGCCGCCTTCAAAGACGTCGCCGATCGGATCATGGAGCGGTTGCCGCTCTTCCTCCTCTACATCATCGGCGTCACCTTCGTCGTGCTCGCGATGGCGTTCAGATCGATCGTGGTCTCGGGAACGGCCGCGATCACGACGATCCTGTCCGCGTTCGTCGGATTCGGCGTCCTCACTCTCGTCGTGCAGGAAGGCCATCTTCTCGGCCTCACCGGCCTCGACCGGACGGGGCCGATCGAGACGTTCGTCCCCCCGATCGCCTTCGCGATCCTGTTCGGGCTTTCGATGGACTACATGGTGTTCCTGACGAGCCGTATCCGGGAGGAGCACGTCCACGGCTTGCGAACGCGTGACGCCGTCGAGCACGGAATCGCCGCGATCGGCCGCGTCGTCGTGGCGGCCGCGATCATCATGGGGACGGTCTTCGCCGCCTTCATCCTGAGCGCCGATCGAATCCCGAAGGAGTTCGGGCTCTTGCTCGCGGTTGCAATCCTGACCGACGCGCTGATCGTGCGGATGACGCTCGTGCCCGCGCTCCTCGCGCTCCTGCGCGAGAAGTCCTGGTACATCCCGCGCTGGCTCGACCGCCTGCTCCCGGGCGTCACGATCGAGCCGCCGCACGACGGCGTCGCCCCGCGCGCGATCGACGTCGAGCGCCCCGCGGAGGCGGCCGGTCGCCCGTGAGGTTCGGCGGCGGCGGAGCCTCGCCGGTTCCGCCGCCGCCGTCCGCGTTGTCGCTGTCGGCGCTTCGTCGGTGCGGATCAGTCGTCCCTGACCGCGTACCCCCGCAAACCGTCTTCGAGGAGGACGAAGGCGCGTTCCGCGCGCGCACGGACGTCGCGGGCGAGGCGGGCGTGGCCGGCGCCCTCGACGATCAACTGGCGCACGTGGCTGATGAGCGCCCGGTGGACGCCGAACATCGCGTGCGCGGCGACCCAGGCTTGGACATCGTCGGGTTCGGCATCGGTTTCCTCCGCGAGCACGCGGGCGAGGGAGGCGGTGTAGCGCGAGAGAATCTGCTCCTCGCGGGCGAGCAGGGCGGGACTCTCGGTGATCGTCCTCGTCAGCGCCGTCAATCGCTCCCGCGCGTCTTCGTCGACTCGCCCGAGCAGGCCGCGCTGCGCGAGGAGGAAGCGACGAAAGCCGGCGAGCGCCGACTCGCCTGGCTCGCGGTTGCGTACCGCCGCTAGCAGCTCCTCCTCGAAAGCGCCCAGTCGCCAGTAGACGAGGTCCTCCTTCCGCGGGAAGTAGTTGAAGACGGTCTGCTCGGAGACCTCGGCCGTCGCGGCGATCTCGGC
>JALZGN010000304.1 GCA_030861005.1 Actinomycetota bacterium | reverse complement strand
GCGCGACGGCGACCGACGCGGCGGTCGCCGAGGCGGCCGCGACCGCGACCGCGAGCGGCGATAGCAGGCCGCGCCTTCTCCCGTCGACGAGCGTGAAAGCGGCGAGAGCCGCTTTCACGGGTTTCCGGGCCCGGTCCCGCGGCATAATCACCCGATGTCGAAGCGCTACGACACGATCGTCGTCGGCGCCGGCCCTGCGGGCTCGACGGCTGCCTACAGGCTCGCGACGGCCGGGGCGTCCGTCCTCCTCCTCGACCGCGCGCGCTTCCCGCGGGACAAACCCTGCGGGGGCGGGGTCACGCTCCGGGCGGCGCGCCAGCTCCCGTTTCCGATCGATCCCGTCGTCGAGCAGGTGGTGACGACCGCCGAGCTCCGACTCGGCTTCCGCCGGACGGCCGAGCGGGGGAGAGGCGGCCCGCTCGCGTACATGACGCAGCGTCGCCGGCTCGATCACTTCCTCGTCGAGAAGGCGACCGCCGCGGGCGCTGAGCTTCGCGACGGGGTGAAGGCGACGGGCGTCGAGGCCGACGAGAAGGGAGCAACGGTCACGGCGGGCGGCGAGCCGCTGCGCGCGGGTGCCGTGATCGGCGCCGACGGCGTGAACGGCGTTGCGGCGCGGGCGCTTCGGCTCGGCGGCAACCGGACCGTCGGCGTCGCGCTCGAGGGGAACGTCCCGAACGAGAGGGTGGACGCCGAGCGCTACCGGGGCCGCTTCGTCCTCGAGCTCGGGACGATTCCCGGCGGCTACGGCTGGATCTTCCCGAAGGGCGGCCACGTGAACGTCGGCGTCGGCGGCTGGGACAGCGAGGGGCCGCATCTGCGCCAGCACCTCGCGTCGCTCTGCCGCGAGCACGGAATCCGGGCCGACGACCTCGAGGAGATCCGCGGCTACCGCCTTCCATGCCGCTCGCACGACTCCCCGCTCGCGCGCGGACGAGCGCTCGTCGTCGGCGACGCGGCCGGTCTCGTCGATCCGCTCACGGGCGACGGCATGTTCGAGGCGTTCCTCTCGGCGCGGTACGCGGCGGAGGCCGTCTGCTCGCTCCTCACGGGTGACGAGGCGACGCTCGAGCCGTACGCCGTTCGGTTGACGCGCCATCTCGCACCGCTCCTCTGGGCTTCGTGGAGCCTGAAGGCGGCGCTCGACCGCTTCCCGCGGACGACGTTCGCGCTCACGAAGAGCCGCGTCGTCTGGCCGGTGGTCGAGAAGCTCGTCACCGGCGACCTCGTCGACGTCCGAAAGGCGGCTGGGATCGCGCGCCCACCGCTCAAGGCGCTCTCTCTCCTCGCGCGAGCAGCGGGCGACCCCGGGCACGCCTACCGCCCGACGGCGGAGGCGCCGCAACAGGTGTAGGCGGGGCGCGCCCCCGCTCCGGGCGCCGGGTTCGCAGGAAGCGCGGATTACGATGGGATCGTGGAGAGCTACTTCCTGACGACGCTGGACGGCGGCGGGCGAGTCGTCACCGAGCCGCTTCCGAGCGTCCGCTCGGCGGCGATCGGCCTTTGGATCGGCGCGGGCTCCCGAGACGAGGACGACGCGCGGGCCGGCCTCTCGCACTTCCTCGAGCACCTCCTCTTCAAGGGGACGGGCAAGTACTCGGCGCTCGAGATCGCGGAGATCTTCGACGCCTTCGGCGGCGAGCTCAACGCGTCGACGGCTCGCGACTACACGGTTGTCTACGCGCGCATCCTCGACGAGCACCTTGAGACGGCGCTCGACGTCATGACCGATATGGTCTTCGCCCCGACCCTCGTCGAGATCGACTCCGAGCGCGAGGTCGTGCTCGAGGAGATCGCGATGATCGAGGACACGCCGCAGGAACTCGTCCACGATCTCTTCACGGAGACCGTCTTCGGCGACCACCCGCTCGGGCGGCCGGTGCTCGGCTCGGCCGACGTCATCTCGACCGTGTCGCGACGCTCCGTCACCGCCTACCATCGCTCGCGCTACCGGCTCGACAACACGGTCGTCGCCGCGGCCGGAAGCGTCGACCACGACCGTCTCGTCCAGCTCGTGCAGACGATGTCCGGGAAGCGCGGCGAGCCGTCGCGCCGGCCGGTCGCGCGGCCGCCGTTCGTCGCCCCGCCGCCGCCCTCCCTTCGCTTTCAGCGGAAGGAGACCGAGCAATACCACGTCTGCCTCGGCGCCCCCGGAATCGCCCGGTCGGACAAGCGACGCTTCACGGCCTCCATCCTCGACGGGATCCTCGGCGGCTCGGCGTCGTCGCGCCTCTTCCAGGAGATCCGCGAGAAGCGCGGGCTCGCCTACTCGGTCTACACGTTCGGCTCGCAGTACGCGGACACCGGCCAGATCGGGGTCTACGTCGGGACGCGCGAGGAGAACCTCGCCGAGTGCATGGAGATCGCCGCCGAGGAGATCGCCGCCGTCGCGAACGGCGCCGTCCGCGAGGACGAGGTCGAGCGCGCGAAGGAGAACCTGAAGGGGCGCATCATGCTCTCTATGGAGCTGACGTCGAACCGGATGAGCCGACTCGGCAAGTCGCTCGTGACGGACAGCGAGCTCCTCTCGCTCGACCAGATCGTCGCCGAGATCGAGGCCGTCGACCGCGCCTCGGTCGCGCAGCTCGCGCGCGTCCTCCTCTCGCCCGAGAAGCTCTCGTTCGCCGGGATCGGCACGAGCGAGGAGCGGTTCGTGGACGCGGTGGAGCGCGTCTCCCCCGGCCTCGCGACCGCCGCCGCCGCGTGAAGGTTCTCCTCCTCGGCGCCCACGGCAAGGTCGGAACCGTGCTCGCCGCCCGCCTCTCGGCCGCCGGGCACGAGGTGACGCCGGTCGCGCGCGACGACGCCGTCGATCCCGCCGGCCACGACGCGGCGGTCGACTTCACGCGCCCGGATGTCGTCCGAACGAACGTCGAGCGGGCGCTCGCCGCCGGCGTCCCGTGCGTCGTCGGCACGACCGGGCTCGACGAAGGTGCCCTCGCCGAGCTCGACGCGCGCGCCCGCGAGCGGGGCGTCGCCTGCTTCGTCGCACCCAACTTCGCAGTCGGCGCCGTCCTCATGATGCGCCTCGCCGCCGAGGCGGCGCGCTTCCTTCCGCGCGCCGAGATCGTCGAGCTCCACCACGAGACGAAGCTGGACGCGCCGTCGGGAACGGCGAAGGCGACGGCCACGCTCCTCGGCGGGGACGTGCCGATCCACAGCGTGCGGCTCCCGGGGCTCGTCGCGCACCAGGAGGTCCTCCTCGGAGGCGACGGCCAGCTCCTCACGATCCGCCACGACACATACTCGCGCGAGGCCTTCGCCCCGGGCGTCCTCCTCGCGCTCGAGCGGCTCTCGTCGCTCCCTCCCGGCGTGACCGTCGGCCTCGAAGCCCTGCTCGCGGAGTGAGCACGGTCGCGAGCCTCGACAATCGCGTCCGCCTCGAGATCTACGGGCGGCTCCTCGACGACGGGCGTCCACCGACGGTGGGCGAGACCGCTTCCGCGCTTCGCGAAGCCGAGCACGAGGTGGAGGCGGCCTACCGCCGCCTCGAGGAGGCGCACGTGATCGTCCTCGCTCCCGGCACGATGAACGTCTGGATGGCAAACCCGCTCTCCGCGATTCCGACCTCGTTCCGCGTCGAAACCGAACACGGCTCCCACTGGGGAAACTGCGTCTGGGACGGCCTCGGCGTGATCGCGATGCTCGGCCGCGACGGGACGCTTGCGACCTCGTGTCCCGACTGCGGCGAGCGCATGTCGCTCAGCGTCCGAGACGGCGAGCTAACGCCGACGGCCGGCGTTGCCCACTTCGCCGTCCCGGCGGCGCGGTGGTGGGAGAACATCGCGTACACGTGAGCGACGATGCTGGCCTTCCGGTCGGAAGGGCACGTCGACCGATGGCTCGACGAGCGCAGCCTCTCCCGCGGCGCCGTCTTCTCGCTCGAGCAGCTTTGGAGGCTCGCGGGCGCCTGGTACGCCGACCGCCTCGCGCCCGACTGGCGCCGACGTACGGCCGCGGAGGCGGAGGCCCTCTTCCGAGCGCTTGGCCTCGCGGACGAGTTCTGGCGCCTCCAGTAGACTCCTCGCGGTGCTCGGCGAGGTCCTGACGGCGGTCGTCACTCCCTTTCACCCGGACGGCTCCGTCGACTTCGAGACCTTCGGCCGGCTGTGCGAGCACCTGGTGGAGAACGGCTCGGACGGGCTCGTCGTCGCCGCGACGACCGGGGAGTCCCCGACTCTCTCGGACGACGAGCGGCTCGAGCTCTTCGCGGCCGCGATCGACGCCGTCGGCGAGCGTGCCGTCGTCGTCGCCGGAACCGGCACCTACTCGACCGCCCACTCGGTGCGCCTGACCGAGCGCGCGCACGACCTCGGCGTCGACGGATTCCTCGTCGTGACCCCCTACTACAACAAGCCACCCGCGCGCGGGATCGTCGAGCACTTCCAGGCGATCGCCGCGGCGAGCGACAAGCCGATCGTCGTCTACAACATCCCCGGCCGCGTCGTCCTCAATCTCGAGCCGGACACCATCACCGAGCTGGCCGAGATTCCGACGGTGCGGGCCGTCAAGCAGGCGAACGACGATTTCGACCAGGCCCGCCGCATCGTCGAGGAGACGGGGCTCTCGCTCTACGCCGGCGACGACAACCTGATCTTCCCCTTCCTCGAGCTCGGCGGCGTCGGCGGCGTCTGCGTGCACACCCACGTCTTCGGCCCGCAGGTGAAGGAGATGGTTCGCCGATACCGCGAGGGCGACGTCGACGGCGCCCGCCGGCTCGACGCCGAGCTTGCTCCCGCGTACGAGATCCTCAAGGTCGTCGTGAACCCGATCGCGATCAAGGCGGCGCTCGCGATGACGGGCTGGGACGTGGGCGGGCTCCGCCTCCCGCTCGTCGAGGCGAGCGAGGAGGAGAAGGCCCGAATTCGGGGAGCGCTCGAGCGCGCCGGCGTCCTCGCGGGCGCGCCGACCTAGACCGCCCCGCCAGCCGGGTAGACTCGCCACGGGGTGCCATCCGGCTGGACACGCGTAACGCCGCTCGGCGGACTCGGCGAGGTCGGCAAGAACATGACCGTCGTCGAAAGCGAGGGCGGGCTCGTCGTCATCGACGCCGGTCTCTCGTTCCCTCGCGACGAGCATCTCGGGGTCGACCTCATCCTCCCGGACTTCGAGCCGCTACGCGAGCGACGCGACGACGTGCGCGCGGTCGTCCTCACGCATGGCCACGAGGACCACGTCGGCGCGCTCCCGTACTTCCTGCGAGAGATCGGTTCGCCCGAGATCTGGGCGACCCGGCTCACCCTCGGCCTCGTCCAGTCGAAGCTCGACGAGCACGGCCTCCAGCGCGCGGCCGAGCTCGTCGAGGCGGAGCCGGAGCGAGGACCGGTCGCGGTCGGCCCGTTCCGAACTCAGTTCGTCCGGATGGCCCACTCGATCCCGGACTCGGTCGCGGTCGTCCTCGAGACACCCGGCGGACGCGTGGTCCACACGGGCGACTACAAGATCGACCACACCCCGATCGACGGCTTCCGGACCGACGTCGGGAAGCTCGCCGAGCTCGGGAACGCCGGCGTCGACCTTCTCCTCGGAGACTCGACAAACGCCGAGCGACCCGGCGTGACGCCGTCCGAGCGGATGGTCGGCGAGGCGTTCCGGCAGATCATCCCGCCGCTTCGTGGTCGCGTTCTCGTCGCCTCCTTCGCCTCGAACGTCCATCGCGTCCAGCAGGCGATCGACGTCGCCGTCGAGACTCGCCGCCGGGTCTGCCTCATCGGTCGCTCGCTTCGGAAGAACGTCAACATCGCCAGGAACCTCGGTTACGTCGACGTTCCCGACGATCTGCTCGTGCGCCCGCTCGACCTCGCCGAGCTGCGCCCCGAGGAGACGATGATCCTTTGCACGGGGAGCCAGGGCGAGCCGATGTCCGCGCTCACGCGGATCGCGTACGGCGACCACGCGAACGTCGCCGTCGAGGCCGGAGACACGGTGATCATCTCGGCGAAGCCCGTCCCCGGAAACGAGCTCCGCGTGCACGACGCGATCAACCGCCTGACGAAGGCCGGCGCCGAGGTGCTCCACCAAGAGATCGCGCCCGTCCACGCCTCCGGCCACGGGAACGCCGAGGAGATCCGGACGATTCTCGCGCTCCTTCGCCCGCGAAACGTGATGCCGATCCACGGGGAGTTCCGGATGCTCGCGGCGCACGGCCGCCTGGCGCGGGACGCGGGTGTTCCTGCGGACCGGATCGTCCTCGGCGAGAACGGCTCCGTCGTCGAGCTCGCGGCCGGACGCGCGCGAATCGTCGATCACCTCGACGTCGGGAGCACGTTCGTGGACGGCCTCGGCGTCGGCGACGTCCGCGACGTCGCGCTCCGCGACCGGCGTCACCTCTCGGAGGACGGCGTCCTGATCGTGGTCGCGACCGTCGGAGGGGAGAACGGCCGCCCTGCGGGGGCGCCCGAGCTCCTCGCCCGCGGGTTCGCCGAGCCCGGCCCGCTCTTCGATGAGGCCCGCGCAGAGGTCGAACGCACGATCTCGGGCTGCCTCGATCAGGACATCGTCGAGCTGAAGCTCCTCCAGGAGCACATCCACGATGCCGTCGGCCAGCTCGTCTACGAGCGCACCGGACGGCGGCCGATGATCCTCCCCGTCGTCGTCGAGATCTAGCGCCGGCGCTACGCGCGCGGCGGCCGCTTCAGGAAAGCGGCGAAGCCGCTCGAGCCGCGCCGGAGGGCGGCAGTGCGACGGGCGATCTGACCCAGGCAGTTCGGGTTCACGATCGCGACGACGAACGTCGTCTCCTGCGGCGAGCTCGCGATGTCGAGGGCCGACGTGAAGAACGGCGGCTCCGGTCCGGTGCCGTCGTTGTCGAAGACGTAGCCGGCGGTCCCGTTCTGTCCGTCTCCGTACCAACCGATCGGGGCCCAGTCGTAGGCGAGGCAGTTGTGCGCAAATTTGCGGAGCGCGGTCGTCCGGCGCTGAAGAACCTTCACCTTCGTCTCGAGCGTGCTTACGCGATGGGCCAGCGTGTGTCGTGCGAACCCGCTCGGCGGAGTGACGGCGAAGACGAGCGCGACGGTCGCGGCGAGCGTCACGATCTTCCTCATGGTTCCCCTTCCCGTGCCGTGAGGAGCGGCACTGTCTTGGACTGCGGCGGTCTGGGACGTTAGACCTTCGCGTCTCGGAACGCGAGCCCGGTGGCCGGACGGGGAGGCGTGCTGTAGTACTAGACCTGTGAGCGAGGCCAACGGGCACACGTGGGCGAGCCTCTTGCGCTCGTACGACGTCTCCGAGAGGACGACGACGAGGATGATCGAGGCGCTCGTAGCGACCGAGGTCGCCGCCCTTGCGTTCTGTCGCCTTCTCGACCGCTGGGCCCGCGGCGAGCCGGATCCGGTCACGCCCGGCCGGCGCGAAGCGGCGCTTCGGCGTGCCGCCGAGCGGGCGGAGACCGCGCTCGCCGGTCTCGAGCGGCCGCTCGCGCGGTTCCTGCTCGAGCTCGAGCCCGATCGCGTCGAAGGCAGGTCCTGGTACGGCGAGCCGGGAGCGGGGGAGGTGCTCGACTGGCGCGACGTCCTTCGGCGGGCGGGGGTGAGCGCGTGCCCGAACCGCGTGGCGC
>JALZGN010000284.1 GCA_030861005.1 Actinomycetota bacterium | reverse complement strand
GCTCGCCGACGTCGGCGGCGAAGCCGACGATCACCTGCCCGTCGCGCCGCTCGGCGCCGAGGCGGGCGAGGACGTCCTCCGTCGGCTCGAGCGTTACGGTCCACGCCTCGGCATTCTTGCCTCGCTTCCCGGTGATCGGTTCCCTGGGCCGGTAGTCGGCGACCGCGGCGGCCATGAGGACGACGTCGGCCTCGCGAGCGCGGGCGAGCGCCTCGCGCGCGAGCTCGGCGGCCGTCGGGGTCTCGACGACCTCGATCCCCACGGGAGGCGGGACGGCGCCGTTCGCGTAGAGGAGCGTGACCTCCGCGCCACGTCGGGCGGCCTCGGCGGCGAGCGCGACGCCCATCTTCCCGCTCGAGCGGTTCGCGACGTAGCGGACGGCGTCGAGGGGCTCCCGCGTCCCGCCCGCGCTCACGAGGACGCGCTTCCCGGCGAGGGTGCCGGCGGCCGGCGGGTCGAGGAGGATGCGGCATCGGGCCGCGATCGCCTCGGGCTCGGCCATCCGGCCGGCGCCGACCTCGCCCTCTGCGAGCTCGCCGGTCGCGGGACCGAGAATCTGGACGCCGCGCTCACGAAGGAGGCGCGCGTTCGCCTGCGTCGCCGGGTGCTCCCACATGCGCCGGTTCATCGCCGGCGCGACGAGGACGGGGCCACGAAACGCGAGCGCAGCCTGCGCGAGCACCGTGTCGGCGAAGCCGTGCGCGAGCTTGGCGAGCGTGTTGGCCGAGAGCGGCGCCACCACGAGCAGGTCGGCCTCGCCGAGGTGGGGGTAGAGATCGCGCGGCGACTCGCATCGCGCGAGTGCCTCGAACGTGTGGACGGAGACGAACCGCTCGGCTTCAGGCGTCAGGAGCGGAACGACGACGTGACCGTCCTTGACGAGCAGCCGGACGAGCTCGCACGCCTTGTAGGCCGCGATCGAGCCGGTGACGCCGACGAGAACGGTCTTTCGCCGAGCCCCCTTCCCCACGCTCGGATTGTCGCAAGTAGCGGCTGCTACTCGCTAACGCGTCGCGTAGTCGTACGCGATCTTGCCCTCGGCGACCTCCTCGAGGGCCATCGTCAGGTAGTTCTTCGAGCGCGACTCGACGAGCGGCGGCGCGACGTCCTCGAACGTGCCCTCGCCGAGCTGGTGGTGGTAGTTGTTGATCTGCCGGGCGCGCTTCGCGGCCGCGATCACGAGCGCGTAGCGAGAGTCGGTCCCCTCGAGCAGATCGTCGATGCGTGGGTGAATCATGCGCTCGAGTGTACCGACGAACGAGCATGCCGCCCGCTACTCGCTCACTCGCGCCCGGCCGGGACGAGAAGACTGTCGAGCTCGGCGACTGCGCGCTCGAGGTTGTCGTTCACGACCACGTAATCGAAGTCGTCCTGCTCCTCCGTCTGGGCGCGGGCGAGCGCGAGCCGCTCGCCGATCTCGCCGGCGCTCTCGGTCGCGCGCTCCTCGAGGCGGCGGGCGAGCTCGGCGAACGAGGGCGGCGCGACGAACACCGTCACGGTCTTCGGCCGAAGCTCCTTCACGCGGCGCGCCCCCGCGGTCTCGAGCTCGAGCAGACAGCTTCGGCCGGCGCCGAGGATCCGGTCGACCTCGCTCACGAGCGTGCCGTATCGATGGCCGGAGACGTAGACGACGTACTCGAGGAACTGTCCCCGCTCGACCCGCTGGGTGAACTCGTCGTCCGTCAGGAAGTAGTAGTCGCGCCCGTCCACCTCCGTCTCGCGGCGCGGCCGCGTCGTGGCGGAGACGGCGATCTCGAGATCGGGTCGGCGGGCGACGAGGCGCGCGATCAACGTTCCCTTGCCGGCGCCCGACGGGCCCGTCACGACGACGAGCCTGCCGCTCGCGTCCGTGGAACCGGGGTGCTCCCTCAGCGGCGAAGCAGGCCGACGAGCTCCGCTCGCTGGCGCTCCGAGAGGCCGCCTACGGTCTTCGACTGGCTGATGCGGCACTGGTTGAGGAACCGGGCGGCTTTGACGCGTCCGAACTTCGGGACGGCCATGAGGATGTCGATCACCTTGGCCGTCTCGACGTACTCCGGCGGGTGGCGCAGGATCTCCTCGATGCTCGCCGTCCCCGCCTTCAGGTCCTTCTTGAGCTGAGCTCGCCGCACGCGGATCTCGTTCGCCCGACGAAGTGCTTCCATCCGCTGGTCGAGAGAGCGAAGCGGAGCCTGGACCTGCGTCCGCGTCCCGTGCATGGCGCGCGATTCTAACAGCGCACGCCGCCCCTGCAAGTTCTAGTTTTGTGCCATTTTTGCAGGTCTTTTCGCCGAAATTGGCAACGCTTCCCGGTTCCGCACATGCGCGCTCCCCTTTGCGGCGATGGGATGCTGGAATCCGTACGAGCGAGCCTCGGCGACGAGCTCGCCGCGCACGCGCGCGGGCGCGCCCGGATCGCGGAAGAGGACGGTCCCGAGCGCGCACGCCGACGCGCCGGCGGCGACGAGCTCGAGCGCGTGGCGGCCGGTCTCGATCCCGCCCATCGCGACGATCGGAAGCCGCGTCGCCCGGTAGCAGGAGTAGACGGCGGCAACCGCGACTGGGCGAAGCGCGGGCCCCGAGAGCCCCCCGGAGGCGGTCGAGAGAACGGGCGCGAGCGTACGGCGGTCGAGGGCGAGGCCTCGGAGCGTGTTCACGAGCGAGAGGCCATCGGCACCCGCCGCCGCGGCTCCCCGGGCGGCGGCCGCGATGTCGGGCAGGGCGGGCGAGAGCTTTGCGTAGAGCGATTTCCCGGTCGCCGCCCGTGCTGCCCGTACGATCTCCTCGGTCGCCTCCGCCGGCGAGTTGACGTTCGGACAGGAGACGTTGAGCTCGATCGCCTCGACCTCCTCTCCGTCGAGCCGCGCGCAGAGCTCCGCGTACTCGGCGGCCGAGAACCCGCCCACCGAGACCCAGACCGGGACGCCGAGCGCGAGGAGACGAGGGAGCGTCTTCGCGAGGAAGCGGTCGACACCCGGGTTCGCGAGCCCGATCGAGTTCAGCATCCCGCAGTCCGTCTCGACGATGCGAACGGGCGGGTTCCCGTCGCGCGCGGCGAGCGTCACCGTCTTCGTCACGTACGCGTCGAGCGAGCGTGCGACGGCGGGGGCGGCGAGCGCGTCGAGGCAGCCCGAGGCGTTCAGGATCCTCACGCGGCAGCCGGCTCCTCGCCGGCGACCGCGCTCGCGTGCAGGACGGGACCCTCGACGCAGAGGCGGCGGAGCTCGCCCCGGATCTCGACGACACAGCCGTAGCATGCTCCGTAGCCGCAGGCCATCGGCGCCTCCCACGCGAGCTGCGCAGCCGGAACGACGCGCGCGACCGCGGCGAGCATCGGCTCCGGCCCGCACGCGAGGATGTCCCACCCGGACGGAAGGACGTCGGTGACGAGCGTCGGCTCCACCACCACCTCCGCATTTGCGAAAAGCGCGGCCGCCTCGGCGTGCCGCTCGCTTCGAAACCCGAGGAGCGCCGGCGGTCGGCGGAGTCGCTCGGCGGCGAACGGAAGCGGAGCGATCCCGATCCCGCCCCCGACGAGGAGCGGTCGGGCGACGTCGAGCCGGAAGCCGCGCCCGAGCGGACCGAAGACGGTGATCCGGTCGCCCGTCTCGAGTACGGAGAGCGCGCGCGTTCCCGCTCCGATCGGATCGATCAGGAACGCGAGCTCGCCCCGCGGCGCGAGGCAAAGGCTCATCGGTCGCGGAAGGACCCGGCCCGGCGGGCTCAGCATGAAGAACTGGCCGGGCTCGCCCGGCTCGAGCGGCCCGCGCACGACGCGGAGGAGCGAGTACGGGCCGACCGCCTCGACGGCGACGACCCTAAGCAGTGCGCGCCGCAACGCGCTCCTGGAGCGAGACGGCGCCCTCGCGGCGGGCCTCGGCGATCGCGCCGACCGCGGCGGCCGCGCCGGCGATCGTCGTGATGCACGGAACGCGCGCGAGGAGCGCGGCCTCGCGGATTCGGTAGCCGTCGGAGCGGGCGCCGCTCCCGGCCGGCGTGTTGACGACGAGGTCGCACCGCCCGCGACGAACGAGGTCGACGACGGTCGGCCCCTCTCCTCTCTCCGAGACCTTGCGGACGGGGGTCACCGCAATGCCGGCGCGAACGAGGGCGGCGGCGGTCCCCCCGGTTCCGAAGAGCGAGAAGCCGAGCCCGGCCAGGCGACGCGCGAGCAGCGTCGCGGCGTCCTTGTCGGCGTCCCGCACCGAGAGGAAGGCGCTGCCGCGCAGGGGAAGCGGACGGCCGGCCGCGCGCTCGGCCTTCGCAAACGCGGTCGCGAAGTCGGCGCCGCTCGCCATCGCCTCTCCGGTCGAGCGCATCTCGGGGCCGAGGACGGGGTCGGCTCCGGGGAAGCGCGCGAACGGGAAGACGGCCGCCTTGACACTCGTCTGCGCGGCCGCTCCCTCGCGTGGGAGCGCGAGGTCACGAAGCCGAGCGCCCGCCATCACCCGACAGGCAGCGTCGACGAGGTTGACACCGACCGCCTTGCTCGCGAAGGGGACGGTGCGCGAGGCGCGCGGATTCGCCTCGAGCACGTGGACGCGCCCGCGGGCGAGCGCGAGCTGAACGTTGACCAAGCCGACCACGCCGAGCGCAGGCGCGAGGCGGCGAACGGTCGCGCGGACAGCGGCGAGTGCGTGCTCGTCGAGCGAGACGGCGGGGAGGACGCACGACGAGTCGCCCGAGTGGACGCCCGCCTCCTCCACGTGCTGCATCACGGCGGCGACGTACGTCTCGGAGCCGTCCGAGAGCGCGTCGACGTCGATCTCGAGCGCGCTCTCGAGGAAGCGGTCGACGAGGACGCGCTCGCCGGGGCCGACCGCTGCCTCGACGTCGCGCGGCCCGTAGCAGACGCGCATGCGTCGCCCGCCGAGCACGTACGAGGGCCGCACGAGCACCGGGTAGCCGACCGCGCTCGCCACCGAGACCGCGTCCTCGGGGCCGGTCGCCGTCCCCCACGCCGGAATCGCGATCTCGAGATCGTCGCAGAGCGCCGCGAAACGCTCGCGGTCCTCGGCCAGGTCGACCGCGTCGGACGGCGTGCCGAGGATCGGGTGGCCGGCCGCCTCAAGCGGCTTCGCGAGCGCGAGCGGCGTCTGGCCGCCGAACTGGATCGCGACGCCCGTGGGCCGTTCCCGCTCGCAGACGGCGAGCACGGACTCGACGTCGAGCGGCTCGAAGTAGAGGCGGTCGGAGGTGTCATAGTCGGTGGAGACCGTCTCCGGGTTGCAGTTCACCATGACGGCGTCGAAGCCGAGCGCGCGGAAGCTTCGCGCGGCGTGGACGCAGCAGTAGTCGAACTCGATCCCCTGGCCGATCCGGTTCGGGCCCGAGCCGAGGATGACGACGGCCGGCTTCGCCTCTCCACGAGGGAGCTCGTCGCGCTCGCCCCACGTCGAGTAGAGGTAGTTGGACGAAGCCTCCACCTCGGCGGCGCAGGAGTCGACGCGCCGGTAGGCCGGGCGGACTCCCCACGCCTTGCGCCGGCTTCGCGCCTCCTCCTCGGTCGCGCGGCACGCGGCCGCGATCTCGGCGTCCGAGAGACCGAGCCGCTTGAGCCGAAGCCAGTCGTCGGCCACGAGGTCGTCGAGCGACCGGACGCGGGCGAGCGCGTCCGCGACGCGCTCGATCTGGGAGCGAAACCATGGATGGACGTCCGGCGGAACGACGCCGAGCCGAGCCCAGCGAGTGATCGACTCGGTGCCCTCGCGAGATCGCATCCCCTTCACGAACGCCTCGGCGAACGTCCGCCCGATCGCCATCGCCTCGCCGACCGACTTCATCTGCGTCCCGAGCGCCGTGTCGGCGCCGGGGAACTTGTCGAACGCGAAGCGCGGGAACTTGACGACGACGTAGTCGAGCGTCGGCTCGAAGCTCGCCGGTGTCGTTCCCGTCAGGTCGTTCGGGATCTCGTCGAGGGTGTATCCCACGGCGAGCTTCGCGGCGACCTTGGCGATCGGGTAGCCGGTCGCCTTCGAGGCGAGCGCGGAGGAGCGGGAGACGCGCGGGTTCATTTCGATCACGCGGAGCTCCCCCGTCTCGCGCTCGCGCGCGAACTGGATGTTCGACCCGCCCGTCTCGACGCCGATCGCCCGCACGACGGCCGCGGCCGCGTCCCGAAGCTCCTGGTAGGCCTCGTCCGCGAGCGTCATCTGCGGCGCGACCGTCACCGAGTCGCCCGTGTGGATCCCCATCGGGTCGAGGTTCTCGATCGAGCAGACGACGACGACGTTGTCGCGCGCGTCCCTCATCAGCTCGAGCTCGAACTCGTCCCAGCCGGCGAGGTACTCCTCCACGAGAACCTGGCGGACCGGGCTTTCGCGGAGGCCGAGGTCGAGCTTCCACGCGAGCTCCTCCGGTGACTCGGCGATCCCGCCGCCGTGCCCGCCGAGCGTGAACGCCGGTCGGAGGACGACCGGGAAGGAGAGGTCCTCGGGGAGCGCGGCCGGCGACGTCACGACACGCGACTCCGGAACGCGCAGGCCGGCGCCCAGGACCGTCTCCCGGAAGAGCGCCCGATCCTCGGCCCGGCGAATGACGTCGAGGCTCGCGCCGACGAGTTCGATCCCGAGCCCCGCGAGGACGCCCCCCTCCTCGAGGCGAGCGGCGAGATTGAGCGCCGTCTGACCGCCGAGGGTCGGGAGGAGCGCGTCGGGTCGCTCGCGCGCGAGGACGTCTTCCACCGCGGCAACGTCGAGCGGCTCCAGGTACGTCCGGTCGGCGAAGCCGGGATCGGTCATGATCGTCGCCGGGTTCGAGTTGACGACGATCGTCCGGAAGCCCTCGGCCCGGAGCACCTTCAGCGCCTGGCTCCCGGCGTAGTCGAACTCGCACGCCTGGCCGACGACGATCGGCCCCGAGCCGATCACGCAGACGGAACGAATGTCAGGCCGCCGCGGCAATCCTCAGATCCTCGACCCACGCCTCGAGCATCGGGAGCGCGTCGTGCGGCCCCGGGCTCGCCTCGGGATGGAACTGAACCGACTGCGCGCCTTCCGCGGCGAGCGCGAGGCCCTCGACCGTTCCGTCGTAGAGCGAGACGTGCGTCACCGCCGGTCCCCCGGCCTCGACCGCGAAGCCGTGGTTTTGTGCCGTCACGAGCACGCGGTTTCGCGCCACGTCCAACACGGGGTGGTTGGCCCCGCGGTGGCCGAAGCGCAGCTTGAACGTCCGGTACCCCGCCGCCTGCGCGAGGAGCTGGTGGCCGAGACAGATGCCCAAGAGCGGAACCCGCCCGACGAGCTCCGCCACCGCCGCGACCTCGCGGGGAAGCGCGGCCGGATCGCCGGGACCGTTCGAGAGGACGACGCCGTCGGGCGCGTCGGCGAGGACCGCCGCGGCGGGCGTCGAGTGCGGATGGACGCGGAGGGCGGCGCGCGCCGCGAGGAGGCGATGCACGATCGACCGCTTGCAGCCGTAGTCGAGGACGGCGATTCGTGGACGCCCGCGGCCCAGCGAGTAGGCCTCGACCGTAGAGACCGCGGCGACGAGGCTGCGACCCTCCATGGCTGGCTGCGCCCGGACCGATGCAAGAACGCGCTCGATCGACGCGTGGCCGCCGACTGCGGCCGCGCGCATCGACCCGCGCTCCCGCAGGTGGAGAACGAGCGAGCGGGTGTCCACGTCGTCCAGGGCAACGATCCCGCGGGCCGCGAGCCAGCCCTTCCACTCCTCGCCGCTCGCCTGGCGCATGACGACGGCACGCGCGTGGGCGCGGGCCGACTCGGACCGCGCCGGCGCGACGCCGTAGTTTCCAACCATGGAGGCCGTGAAGCACACGATCTGCTCGGCGTAGCTCGGATCCGTAACCACCTCCTGGTAGCCGGACATGGCCGTCGCGAAGACCGCCTCTCCGAAGACGACCGCCTCCGCGGCGAGCGAGCGCCCGGGGAAGACGGCGCCGTCTTCGAGGACGAGAAACCCGCTCATGGGCGACCGGGCCCGGGAGCGAAGGGAAGTCGTTCCGGAGAACCGGAAGGTTCTCCTAGCGACGAGAGCGGCGCCGACGGGGGGAACACCGCTTCCGGTCTCGGGGCCGTTCGAAGGCGAGCGAGCGTCATGCGGAGAACGCGAGCCGGCCAGCGGCGATCGTCATGAGGACGCGCCCTTGCAGCGTCTTCCCGAGCACCCAGGAGTTCGCCGACTTGGAGCGGAGCTGCGCCTCCTCGACGCGCCACGACGCCTCCAGGTCGAGGAGGACGAGGTTCGCCTCGGCGCCCGGGGAGACGCGCGGCGGCTCGAGTCCGTAGATCCGCGCCGGCCCCGCGCTCATTCGCTCGAGGAGCGTGGCGAGCGGGACGACGCCCGGCTCGACGAGCCGGGTGTTGAGGGCCGCGAAGGCGGTTTCGAGCCCGGTGACGCCGAACGGCGCCGACTCGAACGGCACCTCCTTTTCGTGGCGCGCGTGCGGTGCGTGGTCGGTCGCGATCGCTCCGATCGTCCCGTCGCGAAGCGCCTCGAGGAGCGCGTTTCGGTCTTCTTCCCCCCGGAGGGGAGGGTTCATCTTCAGGTTGGGGTCGAGAGAGCGAACCGCCTCGTCCGTCAAGCAGAGGTGATGCGGGGTCGCCTCCGCCGTGGCCGCGACTCCCGCCTCGCGGGCCCGCCGAAGCTCCTCGACCGATTCGCGCGCGGAGATGTGGAGGAGATGCGGGGAGCGCCGTTCGTAGGCCGCCAGCGCGAGGTCGCGCGCGACCATGATGCTCTCCGCAACCGAGGGATGGCCGCCGACGCCGAGCTCCGCCGACGTCTCTCCTTCGTGCATGTGCCCGCCGCGGGAGAGGCTCTGTTCCTCGCAGTGGAGCGCGATCGGACGCCCCGCCGAGGCGCCGTACTGGAGCGCCCGGCGAAGCAGCGACGGCGAGGCGACGGGCTTGCCGTCGTCCGTGAACCCCGCGGCGCCCGCCTCGGCGAGCTCGACCATCTCCGTGAGCCGCTCGCCCGCCTGCTCCTTCGTGATCGCCGCGAGGAAGCCGACCGGCACGTCGGCCTCGGCGCGCGCTCGCTCGCGGAGCGCGGTGAGGACGGCGGCCGTGTCGACGACCGGATCCGTGTTCGGCATCGCGAGGATCGCGCAGTAGCCGCCGGCTGCCGCCGCGCGCGCTCCCGACGCCAGGTCCTCCTCGTCCTCCCGGCCCGGCGTCCGCAGGTGGACGTGCGGATCGACGAACGCGGGCGCGAGCACGAGCCCGTGTGCGTCGACCAGCCGTTCGTCGCGTACGGTCGGCGCGCCCGGTTGTTCGAGCGCCGCCACCGTGCCGTCGACGACGGAGACGTCCAGGACGGCGTCGATTCCGTCCCCCGGATCGACGACGTGCGCCCCCTGGATCCGAAGGGTCTCCTTCCGGCCGTTCTTCCCTGCGAGCAGCATCATGCGACGTCGGGCTCCACCGCGACCCCGACCGGGCCATGCGTCAGAAGGTCGTAGAGGACCGCCATGCGAACGGCGAGGCCGCTCCGGACTTGCCGCTCGATCAGCGCATTCGCGGCGTCCGCGACGGCGCCGTCGATCTCGACGCCTCGGTTCATCGGGCCGGGGTGCATCACCTTCTGTCCGGCCCGGACCCGGTCCGGCGTGACACCCCACCGGGCCCGGTACTCGCGGAGACTGGGGACGTAGTTTTCGCCGGCGAGCATGCGCTCTCGCTGCATGCGGAGGACGTAGACGACGTCGGCGTCCCGGATCGCGTCGATCGAGTGAGACACCGCGCACCCCATCGCCTCGATGCCGCGCGGGATGAGCGGCGGCGGGCCGACGAGCGTGACATGCGCGCCCATGAGGCGAAAGGCTTGAATGTTGGAGCGCGCGACCCGCGAATGGAGGACGTCACCGACGATCGCTACGTGCAGGTGCTCGACGCCGCCGAGCTCCTCCGCGATGGTATGAAGGTCGAGGAGCGCCTGCGTCGGGTGCTGGTGCTTGCCGTCGCCGGCGTTCACGACGTGCGCGCCGGTGTAGCGGGCGACGAGGTGAGGCGCGCCGATCTCCGGGTGGCGGATGACGACGACGTCGGGGTCGTAGCACCCGATCGTGAGCGCCGTGTCCTTCAGCGACTCCCCCTTGTCGACCGCCGAGCCCGCCGCCTTGATCGACATGACGTCGGCCGAGAGGCGCTTCGCCGCGAGCTCGAAGCTCGACGACGTCCGCGTGGAGGCCTCGTAGAAGAGGTTGACGACGGTGCGGCCGCGAAGGGTCGGCAGCTTCTTCAGGTCGCGTGTGAGCGACCGGGCGAAGGCGCGAGCGAGGCCGAGCAGGCGCTCGACGTCGTCTCGCGTCAGGTCGGCGATCGAGACGAGGTGGCGACGAGGCGGGCGGTCCGGGGGCAGGAGCTCGTCGCGCACGAGCGGGCGGACGCGACCGCCTGCCTCCTCGCGGGCCGCTTCCGGTGCAGGGTGGAGCTGGCGGGGCATCATCCCCTCTCGCTCGCGCTGGTGAGGAGGACTGCGTCCACCTCGTCGACCTCGACGAGCTGCACCTGGATCCGCTCGTCGCGTGCGGTCGGGAGGTTCTTGCCCACGTAGTCCGGCCGAATCGGAAGCTCGCGGTGGCCGCGGTCGACCAGGCACGCGAGCTCCACGCGCGCCGGCCGCCCGTATGCGAACAGCGCTTCCACCGCGGCGCGGATCGTCCGCCCGGTGTGGAGGACGTCGTCGACGAGGACGCACGTCGTCCCGTCAAGCGGGAAATCGAGCTCCGTCGCCCTGACCACGGGTTGCTCGTGGAGCGGAGCCTCTCCGGCGCGGACGAGGAGGTCGTCGCGGTGAAACGTGATGTCGAGCGTCCCAAGGGCGACCCGAGAGCCGACGAAGCGGGCCACGAGGGTCCGCAGCCGCTGCGCGAGCGGGACGCCGCGCGTGTGGATGCCGACGAGCGCGACCTGCGCCAGGTCGGAGTTCCGCTCGACGATCTCGTGCGCGATCCGGACGAGCGTTCGCCGGAGCGCTTCCTCGTCGAGGACGACCTTCGCTCTTTGGACCGACGCTGTCACGCTCGAACTCCTTTCCGGCCTCGCGGGACCGGGCTTAAAGGGGCCGCGCAGAGGCTAGGAGCAGCGTCGGACGACGTCCGGCCGCGAGGACGTTCCGAGCGCGTGGCGATTGGGCGGAAGCGCTTCCGCGACTTTTCGGCCGCGCTCGAGAAGGGAGGTCCGACGAGGCGTGAGCGCGTCGAGGTCGAGCGCCGAGCTCAGCGGTCGGCGAGCAGATCCTCCGGATCCGTCATCGCCTCGATCGCGTCCTGCGCCTCCGTGAGCGAGCCCTCGGGAACGAGGACCTTGGTGGGCGCGTCAGCGAGCGCGAGGGGATGCTGGTCGACCGCGGGCTGGAGCTCCGAGGGGATCCCGGCCGACTGGAGGATGGTCTGAATCTCCTCCGCCTCGGCCACGTCCCGCGTCACCGCCACCTGCACCATTCCCACCGGGCTCGGCCTCCTCCTGACGTCCGAGGGCGCCGCCCTTCAAAAGCCGCGGCGCGCCCCGCTCGGGAAACGGGACCTCGATGATATCGAAGTCCCTGGGGACGACTGTCTCGGGAAAGACGGCCCGCGCCTCGCGTGCGATCTCGGGCCCGAAGTAGCGGTTCGACAGGTGCGTGAGGACGAGCATCCGCACGCGGGCGAGCTTCGCGACCTCCGCCGCGGCGCGCGCCGTCGAGTGGCCCGTCTCGTCAGCTCGGTCGCGCTCCTCGTGGCCGAAGGTCCCGTCGTGAACGAGGACGTCCGCCTCCTGGCCGACGTCTGCGACCGCCGGCGCCGGCCGCGTGTCGCCGGTTACGACGAGCTTCCGCCCCGCCCGCGCCGGGCCGAGCACCTGCTCGGGCCGCACGGACGTCCCGTCCGCGAGGGTCACCGTCTCGCCCTGCTGGAGGAGGCCGAAGAGCGGGCCGGCGGGAACGCCGAGCGCCGTCGCGGCGTCGACGTCGAAGCGGCCCGGGCGCGGCGACTCGACGAGTGCGTAGCCGATCGAGTGGTGCACGTGGTTGACGCGGAACGCGGCGAGGCCGTACTCGCCGCGGTCGACGACGTCGCCCGGCCGGACTTCGATCAGCTCGTAGGGATACGTCAGCTTGCCGAAGATCCGCTGGAGCGACGAGAAGAGCTCGACGAGGCCGCTCGGCCCGTACACCGTGAGCGGTAGCTCGCGGCCGCGGAGCGCGAACGTCTTCATCATCCCCGGAAGGCCGAGGTAGTGATCGGCGTGGTAGTGGGTCAGAAACACCTCGGAAAGGTCGACGAGCCCGATCCGCGAGCGCAGGAGCTGACGTTGCGTGCCCTCGCCACAGTCGAAGAGGAGTCGCTCGCCACCCCGTCGCACGAGCAGCGAGCTCGGCGCCCGCCGCGCGGTCGGAACCGACCCCGACGTGCCGAGGAACACGATGTCGAGATCCACACGCGGAGTGTAGGGCGCTCGGCCACGCGAGCCCCCGGCGGCGGCTCGCCGCCCGGCCGGGCTACGGCGGGAGGGCGAGCACCCGCCCCGGCGAGAGCGCCGCGCTCTCGAGGCGGTTCCTCCTCTCGATCCGCCAAATCGCCTCCCGGGGGTCGCCGGCGTACCGAGCCGCCGCGATCGCCCAAAGAGTGTCGCCGGGACGAACGACGTACCGCGTCTCGTGGCCGGCGCCCGTGGTCGGCCGAACCACGACGAGCG
>JALZGN010000251.1 GCA_030861005.1 Actinomycetota bacterium | reverse complement strand
CGCCTCGCCTCGGCCCGTAGCTCGCGAAGCTCCTCGCGCGCATCGGCGACCGAGGCGCAGACGCCGGTGTTGAGCTCGACGACGGCCGCGTGGAGCTCGGTCTTCAGCCTCTTCCCGTCGAACAGGGACGGGGGCGCAGGCACCGGCCGAAGCGAGCGGCGGTCGACGACGAAGAGCTCCTCCTCGACCCCCACCGTCCACTCGCCGCTCTCGCCGAACGCGTGGGGAATCACGGGGCGAGTCTACGAACGAGAAGCCCGCGAGCGTCCCCTCCGCTCGTCCATCGAGGAGCGCTCGCGAGGGCGCCGAGTGCGGAAGAGCGGCCGACCCAGACGAGGGCCGCGAGCGGTCGTCGGTTCTCCTCGGGGGCGCTAGTCGGACGTGCTCGCCGGCTGCCGACCGAGCGTTACGGAGACCGTCTTTCGATCGTTCCCACGGACGACCTCGAGCTCGATCCGGTCGCCCGGCTCCTTCGCCGCGATCACGGAGCTGAGCTCGTCGGGCGACGCGACCGCGCGACCATCCGCCTTCGTCACGACGTCGCCCCCGATCACGTAGGACTCGCCCTCCACGACGACCTCGGTCTTCCCGCCCTCGAGTCCCGCCTTGTCGGCCGGGCTCCCCGGAACGACCTTCGCGACGAGGAGACCCTCCTTGGGGAGGTTGAAGAGCTCAGCGACTCGGTCGTCGATCGGCTGCATGCTGACTCCGAGGTAGGCGTGCTCGACGCGTCCGCGCTCACGGAGCTCCGCCACCACCTTCTTGACCGTGTTCACGGGGATGGCGAAGCCGATTCCGACGTTCCCGCCCGTCTCGGACTCGATCTGCGCGTTCACGCCGATGACGCGCCCGCTCGCGTCGAGGAGCGGCCCGCCCGAGTTGCCCTTGTTGATCGCGGCGTCGGTCTGGATCACCTTGTCGATCGTGAAGCCGTTCGGCGCCTGGATCTGGCGCTGGAGCGCGCTCACGATCCCGCGCGTGACCGTGCGCTCGAGCCCGAACGGGTTCCCGATCGCGACGACCTCGTCACCGACGCGAACCGCGTCCGAGTTGCCGAGCGGGATCGGCGAGAGCGCGCGGCGGTGCTCGTCGATCTTGAGGAGCGCGAGGTCGGTCGACGGGTCGACTCCGACCACTTTCGCCTTGAGCTCGTCGTCGCGGGTGAAGTTGACGTAGACCTCGTCGGCCCCCTCGATCACGTGGTAGTTGGTGACGATGTGACCGTCCTTGTCGATCACGAAGCCCGACCCGAGCGACTGGCCACGCTGCTCGCCGAAGAGCGACTGGACGACGATTCGGGACGTGATCTGGACGACTCCTGGGGCGGCGTCGCGGTAGATCTCCCCGACCGTCTCGGCGTCGCCGGCGGGATTGAAGGCTGCCGCCTGCTCGTTCGTACCCGCGGCGACGCGCTCGACGACAGTGGTCGTCTTGCCGTCCCACACCGCACTTCCGACGCCGAGCGCGAGCCCTCCGCCGAGGAGGCCGGCGACGACCGCGCCGGCTGCGAGCGCAAGCTTGTTGATCGCCACAGTCGCGTTATACCGTCGCACCGAGAAGGCGCCGTTTCGACGGCGTTAAGCGCCTGTTAACCGGTCGGGGGTCCGCCGTACCAATCGGCGCGGGTGAGCGGAAGTCCGCTCGCGCCCTGGTTCGGCTTCGCGAGGAGCGCCTGGTGGACGCCCAGCCGGCCCGTCTCGAACGCGTGCGCCGAGCCGGCGAGGAAGAGGCGCCAGACGCGGTACGTCACCTCGTCGGCGGCCCGGACCGCGTCCGAGCGCCGCGTCTCGAGCCGCCGCCGCCAGTGGCGGAGCGTGAGGGCGTAGTGCTCGCGCAGGTTCTCGACGTCCCGGACCTCGAACCCGGCGGCCTCCGCCGCCGCAAGCGTCGTGCTGACGGGAAGGAGCTCGCCGTCCGGGAAGACGTAGCGCTGGTTGAACGACGGGCCGCGCCGCCGTCGCCCCTCCGCGGAGCGCGCGATCCCGTGGTTCAGGAAGACGCCGCCCGGCCGAAGCGCCCGCCACGCCCGCGCGAAGTACTCGGGCAACAGGCGCTCGCCGACGTGCTCGAACATTCCGACGCTCGCGAGCTTGTCGTAGGTCTCGCTCGTTTCGAGGTCGCGGTAGTCGGCGACCTCGACGCGGCAGCGCGCCTCGAGGCCGGCGTGAGCGATCCGCTCGCGCGCGAGCACGGCCTGGCGCTCGCTCACGGTCACCCCGACGGCCTCGACGCCGTAGCGCTCGGCGGCGTGGACGACGAGGCCGCCCCAGCCGCAGCCGATGTCGAGCAGGCGCTCGCCGGGCCGGAGGCGAAGCTTCCGGCAGATCAGGTCGAGCTTCGCCTCCTGCGCCGCGTCCAGGTCGACGTCGGGCGCCAGGAAGTAGGCGCACGAGTACACCATGCGCCGGTCGAGGAAGAGGGCGAAGAACTCGTTCGAGCGGTCGTAGTGGTACGTGACCGCCTCTCGGTCGCGCTCCCGCGAGTGCTTGCGGCCATGGAGGCGCGTGGCGCGCGCCCGGGCAGCCGTCCGCGAGACGGCGGGAAGCGTCAGGAGCCGGCGCCCGAGCCGGAGCCGCTCGGCGCCGCCGAGCCCTCCGTCGCCCAGCAGGTGATCGACGAGCGGGAAGACCGCCTCGAGGTCCCCCTCGACGTCGAAGTCGTCGTTCAGGTACGCCTCGCCGAGCGAGAGCTCCCCCGGCGGAACGAGCATCGAGCGGAGCGCGCCGGGGTGGCGAAGGACGAGCGTGAAGCGAGGGTCGCCGCCCGCGTCGCTGCCCCAGGTGGAGCCGTCCCAGAGGCGTACGGCGAAGTAGCGACGCTCGTGCCCGCCGAAGAGATCCTCGAGGAGGCCACGAGTCGCCTCGGCCGCCCCGCTCGGCGTACTCGCGCGCTGCCGCCCCGTCACGCCCGCGACCTTCACGGCGGGCCCGAGTCTCGTGAGACGATCGCCTCTCGTCAAGCGGGCGCTCCCGGGCATGGCATGCCCCCGAGCGCGTAAAAAGAGGGCAGACGCGAACGAAGGGAGCGGACGATGGCGGAGCAAGACGAGCGCCGAGGGGAAAGCCTTCTAGACGCGCGCGCGACGCTGGAAGTCGCCGGCGAGCGCTACGAGATCCTCCGGCTCGATCGCCTCCAGGCGCGCTTCGACGTCTTCCGCCTGCCGTACTCCCTCCGCGTGCTCCTCGAGAACGTCCTCCGCGCCGGAGGCGAGGACGTCGAGTCCGTCGCGCGCTGGACCGCGGGTGCCGAGCCGTCCGAGGAGATCGCCTTCCGGCCGGCGCGCGTCCTCCTCCAGGACTTCACGGGCGTCCCCGCGATCGTCGACCTGGCCGCGATGCGTGACGCGATGCGCGAGCACGGCGGCGACCCCGCTCGCGTCAACCCGCTCCTTCCCGCCGAGCTCGTGATCGACCACTCCGTCCAGGTGGACGCGTTCGCAACGCGCCTCGCGATCGCGACGAACGTCGACCGCGACTACGAGCGAAACGGAGAGCGTTACGCGTTCCTTCGCTGGGGTCAGAAGGCGTTCGCGAACCTCGCCGTCGTCCCGCCGAACACGGGGATCGTCCACCAGGTGAACCTCGAGTACCTCGCCCGCGTCGTCGAGCGCCGGGAGGTGGGGGGTCGGCTCCAGGCGTTTCCCGACACGCTCGTCGGAACGGACTCGCACACGACGATGGTGAACGGGGTCGGCGTCCTCGGCTGGGGCGTCGGCGGGATCGAGGCAGAGGCGGCGCTCCTCGGCGAACCCGTCTCGATGCTCGTCCCGCAGGTGGTCGGCTTTCGGCTCACGGGCGAGCTCCGCGAGGCGGCGACGGCGACCGATCTCGTCCTCACGGTCACCGAGATCCTTCGCACGCTCGGCGTGGTCGGGAAGTTCGTCGAGTACTTCGGGCCCGGCCTCCGCGGGCTCCCCGTGGCCGACCGCGCGACGATCGCCAACATGTCGCCCGAGTACGGCGCGACGTGCGGCTTCTTCCCGGTCGACGAGGAGACGCTCGCCTACCTTCGCATGACCGGCCGCTCGGAGGAGCACGTCTCGCTCGTCGAGGCCTACTGCAAGGAGCAGGGGCTCTTCCACGATCCGGACGACGAGCCGACGTACACGCAGATCGTCGACCTCGAGCTCGGCGAGGTCGAGCCGAGCCTGGCGGGGCCGCGCAGACCGCAGGACCGCGTCCCGCTCGCCGAGGTTCCAGACTCGTTCCGGGCCGCGCTACCAACGTTCGGCGTCGATTACGCGAACGGCTCGCACGACAAGGAGAGCGCGGACTCGTTCCCGGCGAGCGACCCCCCGGGAGACATGGCGCCCGGGTCGCGCCCGCACGCGCGCGAGGAGCCGCCGCCCGTTCCGGTCGCGGTCGCCGAGCGGCGCCCCACCGCCGTCGCGGTGACGCTGGACGACGGGCGGACGTTCGAACTCGACCACGGGGCGGTCGTGATCGCCGCGATCACGAGCTGCACGAACACGTCGAATCCGTCGGTCATGGTCGCTGCCGGGCTCCTCGCGAAGAAGGCGGTCGAGCGGGGTCTCGAGCGGAAGCCGTGGGTGAAGTCGAGCCTCGCGCCCGGCTCGAAGGTCGTGACCGAGTACTACGAGCAGGCGGGCCTCCAGCGCGACCTGGACGAGCTCGGCTTCCAGACGGTCGGGTACGGCTGCACGACCTGCATCGGAAACTCCGGGCCGCTCCCCGAGCCGATCTCGCGCGCGATCTCCGACGGCGATCTGGCGGTCTGCTCGGTCCTGTCCGGGAACCGGAACTTCGAGGCGCGGATCCACCCCGAAGTCAAGGCGAACTACCTCTGCTCGCCGCCGCTCGTCGTCGCGTTCGCGCTCGCCGGCCGCGTCGACCTCGACCTCACGAGCGAGCCGCTCGGGGTCGACCGGGAAGGGAACGACGTCTTTTTGAGCGACCTCTGGCCGACGGCGGACGAGGTGCGAACGACGGTCGCCGAGGCCGTGCGCCGGGAGATGTTCAGCCGCACGTACGCGGACGTCTTCACGGGCGACGAGCGCTGGCGCGCGCTCCCGATCCCCGAGGGCGACCTCTTCGCCTGGGACGAGGCTTCGACCTACGTCCGCCGCCCGCCGTACTTCGACGAAGGCGACGGGTCGGGCCGCGTCGAGGACGTCCTCGACGCGCGCTGCCTCGTCATGGTCGGCTCGAGCGTCACGACCGACCACATCTCGCCGGCCGGTGCGATCAAGCCCGAGAGCCCGGCGGGCCGCTACCTCCTCGAGCGCGGCGTCCCGCGGCACGAGTTCAACTCCTACGGCTCGCGACGCGGGAACCACGAGGTGATGGTGCGCGGGACGTTTGCGAACGTGCGCCTGCGAAACCTGCTCGTGCCGGGAAGCGAGGGGACATGGACGGTCCACGTCGCGAGCGGCGAGGAGATGACGATCTTCGACGCGGCCGAGCGCTACCTCGCGGAGGGAGTGCCGCTGGTCGTGCTCGCAGGGAAGGAGTACGGCTCCGGGTCGTCGCGCGACTGGGCGGCGAAGGGACCGCGTCTCCTCGGCGTCAAGGTGGTGATCGCCGAGAGCTACGAGCGGATCCACCGCTCGAACCTCGTCGGGATGGGGATTCTCCCGCTCCAGTTCCGGGAGGGCGAGAGCGCGGAGTCGCTCGGCCTGACCGGGCGCGAGACGTTCGCGATTCGGGGCGTCGAGAACGGAGAGGCTCGCGAGGCGACGGTCGAGGCCGTCCCCGACGACGGAGAGGCAGTTCGATTCGCGGCCCGCGTGCGGCTCGACACGCCCCGAGAGCGCGAATACCTGCGTGCCGGCGGAATCCTGCCGTACGTCCTCCGACGGCTCCTCTCGCGATAGAGCGCGAGGCGGGCGCCGTTAGGATGCCCGGGTGAACTATTCCCTCTTCGGCCGACCGACCTCCCCGGTTTTCGAGGCGTTCGCAACTGCCCTCTGCCAGGCTCTCGAGGGGCGCGAATGGGAGCGCTGGTCGGGCGATCCGCGGGATGCCGACCTCGTCCTCAACTTCATCGACTCGAACGATCCGAAGCCGTTCCGCCGCCGCTCGCGCGGCACGTTCGTCGCCGCGATCCACGAGCAGCCCGCCGTCCCCGAGGACGTCCTGAAGACGAACTATCCGCTGCTCGTCCACGCGCTCGCCAACATCGTCCTCTGCTATGTCCGAAACCACGGCGTCTGGTTCACGACCATGGAGCGCGGTCACTACGGGGTTCGGGCGGAAGACGGCGAAGCGAGCCTCGCCGACGGCGTGGTCGAGCGGCTCGCCCCGCTCGCCCTCTCGAAGCTCGTCATCGACAACGAGTTTCGAACCGACCTCGAGGAGGAGCTCTGGGAAGGGGACGAGAACACCGAGGAGATCGCCGAGGCGGGGAGGCGCATGGGCGAGCTCGACCTTCTTCCCGCCCCCTTCCCGATCGAGCAGCTCTTGAACGAGCGCGAGCTGCGACACGTGAAGCGCCTGTACGGGATCGGCGGGCTCTCGTACGGCAACCTCTCACAGCGGAAGGATGAGCGGCGTTTCTGGATGAGCGCGAGCGGCGTCGACAAGACGAAGCTCGACGTCCCCGGCCGAGACATCCTCCTCGTCTCCGGGTACGACCCCGAGCGAAACCGGATGATCCTGAGCGTGCCGCCGAAGGTGGAGCCGCGGCGCGTCTCGGTCGACGCGATCGAGCACTGGATGATCTACCGGGCGCATCCCGAGGTCGGCGCGATCCTCCACGTGCACGCGTGGATGCAGGAGATCCCGGCAACGGACGTCAACTACCCATGCGGAACGGAGGAGCTCGCGACGAGCGTCGCCGAGCTGATCGAGCGCGAGCCCGATCCGACCCACGCGGTCATCGGCCTTCGAAACCACGGAATCACCGCGACCGGCGAGAGCCTGACCGAGATCCTCGACCGGATCGAGCCCAGGGTCCTCCGCCAGGTCCCTATGTCCTAGGCGCGTGGAACCGGCCGAGCGCCCGTACCGGCGCGCCCACATCTCGGAGGTCCCTTCGCTCGCGAGCGACCTCGTCGAGGCCGAGTGGAAGCCCGTCCGCTACCACTTCGGGATCTCGAGCTTCGGGGTGAACGGCTACCTCGCGCGCGGCGAAGGCGAGCTCGTCGTCGAGGAGCACGCGGACACG
>JALZGN010000221.1 GCA_030861005.1 Actinomycetota bacterium | reverse complement strand
ACTCGGCGTCGGGAAGGCCGTGGGGATGCTCGCTCTCGGGCTGCAGGCGCATGAGGTCGACCACGTTCACGACCCGGACCCTGAGCTCCGGGAAGTGCCCGCGCAGGCGAGCACGACGTCGGGCTCCTGGTCGCCGTCGCTCGAGGCCCATCCCCACGCCCCGATGCCGCGCGTGCAGTGGGCGATCGCCTCCTCCATGGTCAGGTAGTTGAGCGCCGACTGCTTGCCCGCCACGATCACGTTCACGTAGTCACGCGAGCGCAGGCAGTGGTCCGCCACCGAGAGCAGGCAGTTCGCGTCGGGTGGGAGGTAGACCCGGATGATCTCGGCCTTCTTGTTCACGACGTGGTCGATGAACCCCGGATCCTGGTGCGAGAAGCCGTTGTGGTCCTGGCGCCAGACGTGCGACGTGAGCAGGTAGGTGAGGGAGGCGATCGGCCGCCGCCACGCGATCCCTCGCGTGACCTTCAGCCACTTCGCGTGCTGGTTGAACATCGAGTCCACGATGTGGATGAAGGCCTCGTAGCAGTTGAAGAGACCGTGCCGGCCGGTGAGCAGGTAGCCCTCGAGCCAGCCCTGGCAGAGATGCTCGCTCAGGACTTCCATCACGCGACCGTCAGGCGAGAGGTGGTCGTCGGTGGGCGCCCGCTCTGCGACCCACGCCCGCTCGGTCGCGTCGAAGACCGCCGAGAGCCGGTTCGACGCGGTCTCGTCGGGCCCGAAGACGCGGAACCGGTCGGCGTTCCGGCGAACGACGTCGCGGAGGAACGTGCCGAGGACGCGAGTCGCCTCGCTCGCCGTCCTCGCCGGAGCGGTGACGTCGACGGCGTAGTCGCGAAAGTCGGGTAGGTCGAGCGCGCGTAGGACGAGCCCGCCGTTGGCGTTCGGGTTCGCCCCCATCCGCCGCTCGCCCTCGGGGGCAAGGGCCGCAAGCTCGGGGCGGAGAGCGCCCGCGTCGTCGAAGAGCTCCTCGGGTCGGTAGCGCCTGAGCCAGCGCTCCAGCTCGGCGAGGTGGTCGGGCCGGTCGGCGAGGTTCGCGAGTGGAACCTGGTGCGAGCGGTAGGAGCCCTCGGTCGGCTGGCCGTCCACCTCCTTCGGGCCGGTCCATCCCTTAGGCGTTCGCAGGACGATCATCGGCCAGCGGGGGCGCGCGCCGTCACCGCTCTGCGCATCCTCCCGGATGGCCCGGATGCGCTCGAGGACGCGGTCGAGCGTCGCGGCCATCGCCTGGTGGGCCGCCTCGGGCTCGGACTCCTCGACGAAGTACGGCTCGTGCCCGTATCCGCGCAGGAGGTCGCGGAGCTCCTCGCTCGGGATGCGGGCGAGAACGGTCGGGTTCGCGATCTTGTAACCGTTCAAGTGCAGGATCGGGAGCACCGCGCCGTCCCTCAGCGGGTGGAGGAACTTGTTCGAGTGCCAGCTCGCGGCGAGCGGGCCGGTCTCCGCCTCGCCGTCGCCGACGACGCAGGCGACGAGGAGATCCGGATTGTCGAACGCGGCGCCGTAGGCGTGCACGAGCGCGTAGCCGAGCTCGCCTCCTTCGTGGATCGAGCCGGGCGTCTCGGGAGCGACGTGGCTCGGGACGCCGCCGGGGAACGAGAACTGGCGGAAGAGGTGCCGCAAGCCCTCCTCGCTCCGGCCGATCTCGGGGTAGACCTCGCTGTAGGTGCCCTCGAGGTACGTGTTGGCGACGAGCGCCGGCCCTCCGTGACCCGGGCCGGTGATGAAGATCGCGTTCAGGCCGTCGCGCTTGATCACCCGGTTCAGGTGCGCGTAGAGGAAGTTCAGGCCGGGGGTCGTGCCCCAGTGCCCGAGGAGGCGCGGCTTCACGTGCTCGAGCGTGAGCGGCTCGCGAAGGAGCGGGTTGTCGAGGAGGTAGATCTGGCCGACTGAGAGGTAGTTGGCCGCTCGCCAGTAGGCGTCGAGGAGCCGAAGCTCTTCCGGTGCGAGCGGTCCGGCGGCGATCTCTCGCTCCGCTACGTCGCTCATGCGAGGCAGTTTGGCGAAGAGGTCCGCGTCGCGGGAGAGGTGCGTGTCGCCGAGGAGCTCGCGCTTCGCGCGCTCACGCGCGTTTCGGCCGATGCGGATTCTCTCCTCGGGATCGCGGAGGAGCCGTTCGATCGCTGCGCCGAAGGCTGCGAAGCGCGTGCGGGAGCCGCCGCCAGCGGGCGAGGCAATCGCCATAGACCTCGGCCGCCTCGGGTTCGTCGGCCACCCCGGTCACGGCTGGGCCGGCGAGGACGAGGTGGGCTCCGAGCGTGTGGTCGACGTGGCGCGCAAAGCCCTCCGTCACGCCCGCCATGTCCTTCATCGAGTCCCAGCGCGTGACGTCCTCCCAGCGCCGCTGCGGGTTCCCGCGCTCGTCCTGCGGCATCGCTCGCACGACGAGGGACGAGATCGGGCGAGAATGGAGCGATGGAAGCGAGCTCCTCGCGTGAGGCGAACCGCCTCGTCCTCGTCGTCCCGCTCCGAGAGGGCGCGTACGAGCGCGCCCTCGAGCTTCTCGCCGACGGCCCGCCGTTCGACCCGGAGTCGGCGGCGCTCGTGCGTCACGACGTGTACGTGACGCCGCGCGAGGTCGTGTTCGTCTTCGAGTCCCCCGCCGGAACACCGATCGCGCTCCCGGGCGAAGACGCCTCCCTCTGGCGCGCCGCGAACGCGTGGCGCAAGGTGATAGCGGGCCCGGCGCGCAAGGCGAGGACGGCGTTCTCGTGGCAGCGCGACGCGAATCGCCCCGATCGCGTTTAGCCTCGCGCCCAGCGTGACATCTCCTCAGGAGGAGGAAGTGATGGCGACGAGCGATCTGGGCGACGAGGGGCGCGAGCCGGGCGACGTCGGCGACGACGCGGACGCCCTCCCCGACGCCGCATCGACGGACGACGTCCCGCTCGGCGTCGAGGTCGACCGCGACGATCTCGCGCTCGGCGAGACGCCCGAGGTGGCGAAGACCCCCGAGAACGAGTGACGCCCTAGCGACCGGGGTCTGCTCCACGGCGGTCTCCTGCACTCGCGCATGGCTCTCCCCGGAGGGCGAAGCGGGATGAACGAGACGGAGACGCGGGTCGTCGCGGAGATCGAGCGGCGAGGCGACGAGCTGGTCGAGCTCCTCGCGACGCTCGTCCGCTTCGACACGACGACGCGAGCCGCCGGCGACGATCCGGCCCGCGACGAAGGACCGCTCCAAGATCACCTTGCGAGCCGCCTGCGCGCGGCGGGAGCGGAGGTCGACGTCTGGGAGCCGGCGCCGGAAGACGTCGCGGGAAGCAGGCTCGCGCCGCCGGGGCTTCGGTTCGAGGGAAGGCCGCAGCTCGCCGCCCGCTTCCTCGGTGCGGGCGGCGGGCGAAGCTTCCTCATGAACGGGCACGTCGACGTCGTCTCCGCGGAGCCGCGCGAGCGCTGGAGCGTCGACCCGTTCGGGGCCGAGGTTCGCGACGGTCGCCTCTACGGCCGCGGGGCGTGCGACATGAAGGGCGGCGTCGCGGCGATGGTGTTCGCCGCCGAGGTGCTCGCTCGCCTCGGCGTCCAGCTCGCCGGCGACTTGACGGTCTGCACGGTCACGGACGAGGAAGCGACGGGGGCGGGCGGCCTCGCCGCGGTCGCCCATGGCGTCCGCGCCGATGCGGGCGTCGTCACCGAGCCCTCGAGCTTCGACGTCCTCGTCGCCTGCCGGGGAAGCCTCATCCCGACCGTGACCGTGACCGGCCGCCCCGGCCACGCGGGGCTTCCGCAACCGCATTGGCGGGCCGGTGGCGCCGTGAACGCGATCGACAAGGCGACGATCGTGATCGACGCCCTCCGCCGGCTGAACGACGAGTGGCGGGGGCGACCCGACCAGCAGCATCCGTACCTCTCGCCGGGCGAGCTCGTCCCGACCGTGATCTCGGGCGGCGAGTGGATCGTCAGCTACCCCTCGTCGTGCCGGATCACCTACCACGTCGAGTATCTCCCGAGCCATGCCGACGCCGACGGCTGGGGAACGGCGGTCGAGCGCGAGATCGCGGGCTGGATCGACCGCGCGGCGCGAACGGACGCGTGGCTCGCCGAGCACCCGCCCACGATCGCGTGGGCGCCCGAGGTGCCGGCGGCGGAGGTTTCGCCCGACGAGCCGATCGTTCAGACGCTCCTGGAAGCGGGAGCCGCGGTCGGCCGGCCGGGTCGGCCCGCGGGGCTCGAGAACTGGCACGACGGGGCGACGTTCACGCGCTTCGGCGGGACGCCGTGCGTCTGCTTCGGGCCAGGCGACCTCGCGGCGGCGCACACGATCGACGAAAGCGTCGCGGTCCCCGAGGTGGTCGCCTGCGCGCAGGCGCTCGCCCTGGCCGCGATGCGCTTCTGCGGAGTCGCGGCCTAGCGAGGGCGTGCCGAGCCCGGCCGCCGGTGAGCGAGCGCGGCTCGTGCGTCGAGCCCGAGGACGGACCGGCGCTCACGCCACCGAGTAACTCAGCGCGTCGGGCTCGTGAAAGCGCACGAGCCGTTCGGCCTCCTCGCGGACGGCCCGCCGCGCCGGAGCGGGGAGCGGCTCGAAGGGCTCGAGCGTGAGCGTCGCCTTCCGGGCCGAGCGCTCGATGCGCCAAGCGCCGGCGACGGCGCCGTCGACGAGGAAGGTCGCCAGGGAGTGCGGCGTCCTCGTGTTGAAGACGCGCGCCCGGAACGGCTCGGGAAGTACCTGCGTCCGTCGCACGTGGACGAGGAGGGTCGCGTCCCAGGTCGGCAAGAAGCGGACGGGGGCGCGAGCTCGGCCGTCGGGGAGCAGCCCTCGCGGAAGGTCGAGCAAGACGGCGCCGTCCTCGTCGCGAAACGTACGGAGCCGTAGGCGCTCGGCGGCGAGACGCAGGTTCGCGGCTGGAACACCGGCCCAGTTGGCGGCGTCCGCGAGCGGCGCCGGGCCGAAGCCTCCGAGGTAGCGACGAAGGAGGTGGGCGAGCCCCTCCTCCTCCGATGTCGAGCGGGAGGACCCGAGCCAGTCCGCCGCGGTCGCGTAGAGATCGGCGCGGCGACGGTCCCACGTTCCCGAGGGCGGCACGCGGACGAGGTCGAGCCACGCTCCGAGCCCGTTGAAGACCATCGTGGCGCCGGTTCCGTGGTCGGAGAGAAGCTCGACGAGCTCGCTCCCGCGCGCGACACCTCCCGCGAGATGCGTTCGGAGCCGCTCGGCGGCGGCGTCCATGTCGACGTCGCCGCCTCGCCTTCGGTGTGACCGCACCCACGCCTCCTGGCGGGCACGCCGGGTGCCCGCTGCGAAGAGCGGAAAGTCGCCCGCCGAGACGACGTGGATCGTCGCGCGCATGAGCGTGGCCTGGACGGCGCGGCGCCGTTCGAGCGCGCGGGTGAGGTGGTCGAGCGCGAAGCCGTCGAGGCGCGACCAAAGGCCGAGGTACCCCGACGGCGCGTACTGCGTCTGGAGTCCGGCGACGCGTTCGAGCACCCGGGTGAGCGGCGAGCGGGCGCGCTCGAGGAGAAGCTGGCGGGCGAGGAGGGCGCGGTTCAGCTCGCGCCTGGTCAGGATCCGCTCGCGCACGCTCGCCGAGGCGGTCACGGGCCTTCGTCGAGCGCGAGCGCCTCGACGACGGCGACCTCGTACACGGCGAGCGAGTGGAGGGTCGCCCCGATGCTCTCCGTGATCTCGTCGCGAAGCGCGCCCCCGCTCGTCACAGGGTCGCGCGCCGCTTCCTCGCTCGCCCAAAGCGTGATCCCGAGCGAGCGCCCGTGCTCGCGATCGACCAGGGCCACGAAACCGCGGAACCCGGTGACGTCGCGCATCCACGGCATCACGTTCTCCCGAAAGAGGCGGAGCCCCTCCTCGAGACGATCGGGCGGGCCGCTGAAGGTGGTCACGCGGGCGTACACCTGCCGAAAACGAGTGTATTCGGCCGCGGTTGCGGTCGCGAAGCCGGGTAGCGTTCGCGCCATGGCGGCGGCGAACGGGAACGTCTTCGCGGTCGCGCTCGCCGCGCTCGCGACCGCGCTCGCGACGGGGCTCGGCGCGCTTC